>JBEBGK010000958.1:0-2036 GCA_040081515.1 Chthoniobacteraceae bacterium | reverse complement strand
GACTCATCCTCGACGTGGCGGATGTTTGGCGCGCTCATCGGGATGATGGTCCTCACGACCTTCGTCGGCATGGTCGGCATGGAACTGGCCCTTGGCGCCTACGACGCAAGAATCCCGAACCCCGAGCGAGCCCGCGCGCAGGACGAGATCAACTTCCACGACAATGAAGTGAGCCGCCTCGGCGCCGAGCAGGGCGCGCTCAACCAGCGGCTCGCGCAGTTCACCGACTGCGAGAACGCCGCCGCAGCCGCCGCGCGCGCCGAGTTTCTCACCGCGCGCGCCGAAGCCTGATCAAAAGCGCGCAACTCAGACAAAATAGAACACACGACCATGAAAAAAATCATCTACATCATCACCGCGCTCGCGCTGCTCACCGCCTGCGGCGGGCGCCGCCAGGACGCGGGCGCGGGCGACGAGGCATCGAAACCCGTGCGCCGCTTTTCCCGCTTGATCGCGCCATCCGCATTCCTCGATGACACGGCGCGGCATGCCGCCCTCGCACAGCTCGAGATCGAGGCCGGCACGCTCGCGAATGACGCCGCGCCCGGCAGCACCGTACACGTCTTCGACGCGACCGGGTGCCGCCTCGTCGCCACGCTGAAGGCCGTGCCCGGCGCCCCGCGCCAGCGCATGAAAGCCCTCGCCCGCCCGCTTGCCGCCGCGCGCGCGTTCCTGAACGCGCCGCGCACCGGCGCCGAGCTGGACGGGCGCGTGCGCCTGCCGTATCTCGTGCAGGCCGTCTCGCAGCTTCGCCTCCCAGCGGGCAGCGCCGTCGTCGTCCTAGGGAACCCACTCTTCATCGGCACGGGCAGCGATGCTTATTACTCGATGACCGAACGCGTGCCGACGGACGGCCTCCTCTTTCTCGACCGCGCGCGCAGCATCTACAGCATCCTCGGGCGCGAGCGCGCGCTGGCGGGGCAGTACTGGTACATGGGCTTCCCCGCGGAGGGCGTCTTCTTGGACGATTCGCACCGCGAGCGGGTGTCGCGTTTCTGGAGCGTCTATTTGAAATGCCAGGGCGCCACGCTCGTAACGTTCCAAAATGGGCTCACCTCCGCGGCGAAGAGCGCGCGTGACGGTATGCGCGCCGCGTTCAATAACGATGACGCGGACCCGAAGGCCGAGGCCGTCATGCTGAAGGTTGTGAAAGTCATTCACGAGCGCACCACATCCGACACGCAGGACACCACGCGGGACGAGGAAAAGAAACCCGAGCCGCCCAAGCCGGTGATCTCGAAGCTCGACGACCACGGCAACCCGCTGGGCGCCGAGAACGATCTCGTCCCAGACGGCGCCCTGCGCGGGCAGCGAATTCTGCTCGTCACCTTCGCGCCGAAAACCGATATGGACACCTCGCCGCTGCCCGGCGCGATCGAGGAGAAAGGCTGCGAAGTCGAGCGCCTGCGCGCGCCGCTCCCGCCACTCGCCGCGTGGAAGGCGAAGCTCGCTGCCGCCACTCAGCTCTGGCTCGTCTCGTCGAGTGTGAAGGATCTGTTCCCCGCCACGCACATCGCCGCCGTCGTCGAGCAGTGGAAAACGGGGCGCCTTGCGCTCTACATCGCCGGCGACAACGAGCCCTACACCATCGAGGCCAACGCCCTGCTGAAAAAGATCGCGCCCGGCGCGGAGATGACCGGCAACGACATGGGCGGGATGGAACTCCACGCCGTCGGCACGGGCTTCAACGGCTTCCGTGAGGCGTCGCCGCTCTTCCACGGCATCAACTTTATCTTCGAGGGCTCGACCGTGTCGTCGCTGCATGGCGGCGGTTTTACCCCAGCTTGCACGCACTCTGGCGGCGGCGTTCTCATCGGCGCGCTCGACACCGCCGGCTGCGGCCGCGTCGTCGCGGACTGCGGCTTCACGCGCTGGTTCGAGCACTACTGGAAGAATGCGGGGGCCTCGCGCCTCGCCGTGAACATCGCCGGCTGGCTCGCCAATGCGAAGCCCGCTCGCACCGCGAGCCTCAAAAAGAAATAGACCTCTTTGGGAAGGGGCAGTCGGCCCCGGCAGACGGGTCGCGGCTGCCGGGG
>JBEBGK010000957.1:0-2040 GCA_040081515.1 Chthoniobacteraceae bacterium | reverse complement strand
CAGGACAGGCTTCATCACCTGGGAAAGCGCGGGGCCTTCGGGCGATGAATTCTGCGGGTGTGTTCGCCCGCCGTTCCCGTTCATCCGGTCCGATCCGTGCTCGGGCGGGTTCGCCACGCCATGATCGACCGACTCCGTTCGCTCGGCGGATTCCAAACTGCTTAGGGGCTGAGGTTCGACCATGACAGCCTTGGGAGTAGCGAAATCCGCGCCAACCCCGCACCGAAGTTTACCTCCCGGCTAACTCTTGATGCCGTAGAACGTCGAGATCGCCTGCATCAGCCCCGGGATGTCGTACCGGGTGGCCTCCACGTCCACGGCGAGTCCCAGCTTGCGCATGGTATTCGAAGTGACCGGACCGATCGAAGCGGTCTTCAGCCCCGCGGGCAGGGGCAGCCCGAGCGCCATGAAGTTCTCCACCGTGGAAGAACTCGTGAACGTAATCATGTCCGCGCCTTCCTCCCGGAACCGGGCGATGGCGCCCGTCACGTCCTCGGTCTCCGGGACCGTCCGGTACGCGGTCGCGACATCCACGATCGCCCCCAGCTTGCCCAGTTCCTCGGGCACCACGTCGCGCGCCGCCTCGGCCCGCGCGAGCAGGAACCTCAGATTCTCCACCGAGCCCTCCTTCTTGAACGCCTCGACAACGCCTTCGGCGACAAATTCCTCCGGCTGCAAATCGACGCTCAGGTGGTATTCCCTCACCTTTGCCGCCGTCGCCGGGCCGATGGCCGCGATTCGCACGCCGCCGATGTCCCGGGCATCCTTGTAAATGCGGTAGAACATCTCGAAGAACGCATCGACTCCATTCGGGCTGGTGAAAACCAGCCAGTCATAGCCGTGGGCCTCGGCCACCAGCGTGCCAAAGGCTCGCACGTCCTTGGGCGGATCGATCCGGATCGTCGGCATCTCGAAAACGTCCGCGCCGAGATCCCGGAGCCGTGCGGACAGCGCGCCCGCCTGCTTGCGCGTGCGGGTGATGACGATCCGCCTGCCGAAAAGCGGCCGGCTCTCGAACCAGTTCAACGACTCGCGGAGCTTCACCACCTCGCCAAAAACCGCGACGGCGGGCGCCTTGAATCCGCTCTCCTTCACTTTCCGCGCGATGTCATCGAGTTGCCCCACGAGCGTCTGCTGGCGGCCCGTGGTGCCCCATCGCACCAGCGCCACCGGCAGGTCCGCGCGCGCGCCGTGCTTGATCAATTCGGATGAAATCACCCCGAGCCGCTCGACGCCCATCAACATGATCTTCGTCCCGGGATTCCGGGCCAGTTGCGCATAGTCGAGGCTCGTGCCGGGTTTCGTCGGGTCCTCGTGCCCGGTGAAAATGGTCAGTTGCGACGTGTGCTCGCGATGCGTCACCGGGATGCCTGCATAGGCTGGCGCCGCGATCGCCGAGGTGACCCCGGGGATGATTTCGAAACGCAGGCCCGCCTTCACCAGTTCCTCCGCCTCCTCTCCGCCGCGGCCGAAAAGGAACGGATCGCCGCCCTTCAACCGGACCACCCTCTTCCCGGCCTTCGTCTTCTCGACGATCAATTGGTTCGTGTCCTCCTGCCGGAGCGCATGCTGCGCGGCCCGTTTTCCCGCGTAGATGATCTCGGCGTCCTTCCCGGCCCATTTCAGGATCTCCGGGTTGCACAGGGCATCGTAAACAATCACATCCGCCTCCTCCACGACCTGCCGGACGCGCAAGGTCACGAGACCGATGTCCCCGGGGCCGGCTCCCGCGAGATAACAGATTCCGGTGTGTCGCGCGTGCTTGTCAGACATCGCTGAAAACTGCGCGAGGCACGGCGTCCCGGGCAAGCGCAACCTCTCCTTTGCCGTTCATGGCGCGCCGCCCTGCAACTGGCGGAACAATTCCCTCGCCACCGTCTCGGGCGCCGCGGCGTCGCCCTCCGCCTGCGCCGTGGCCGGCGCCTCGCCCGGATTCCCAAAAAGGATCCCGCTCATGATGAGCCGCGGCCCGCGCAGTTCCGTCCGCACGCCCACGGGGACCGAGCAGTTTCCCGCCAGAAGCCGCTGGACCTCCCGTTC
>JBEBGK010000116.1:0-8033 GCA_040081515.1 Chthoniobacteraceae bacterium | reverse complement strand
CCCCACACTTGCTTCCGCAACCGCGTCGCCACCAGTATTCCCTCCTACCGATGAAATCCGGTTTTCTCGACAAACTCCTCGAACGCATCAGCCGGGTCCGACCCGAGGAGGTGCGCGATTACGTGGAGCGGCTGGCGGACGAGCGCGGATTTTTTGAGACGATCTTCGATGCGCTGCACGAGGGCGTGCTCGTCACCGACCCCGCGGGCAACATCACCTACCTGAACCACACCGCGTGTGGATTCTTCGGCCTCGATCGCGAGGCGGCCATGGGCAAACCGCTGGCCGAGAGCCTGCGCGGGCTGGACTGGAATGCCATCGCCGAGTCGGAGAAGACGGTGTCGCGCGACATGGAGGTCTTCTATCCGCAGAACCGCTTCCTGAATTTCTATGTCGCGCCCTTGCGCGTCGGGAAACCGGCCGCGCGGGGCCGGAAATCCTCCGGACACGAACTGCTCGGATACGCGGTGATTCTGCGGGACATCACCGAGAGCCGGAAGAGCACCGAGGAGACCATCCAAAGCGAACGACTGAACGCCCTCACGCTGCTCGCCGCGGGTGTCGCGCACGAGATCGGCAATCCGCTGAACTCGCTGAACATCCAGCTCCAGCTCCTCGCCCGGCGCCTGCGCAAGCTGCCGGATTCGCAGCGCAAGGAACTCGTCGAGAGCGTGGATGTCGCCAAGGAGGAGATCGCCCGGCTGGACACGATCATCCGGCAATTCCTCGGCGCGATCCGCCCGGCGCAGCTCGATCGCCATTTGGAAAACATCAACCAGCTCGTGCAGGAGAGCGTCCGTTTCCTCCAGCCGGAGATCACGGATCGGAACATCATCCTCGAGACCGAGTTGCGCTCGGATCTCCCGTTGCTGGAAGTGGACCGCACGCAGATCAAGCAGGCCTTCTACAACGTGATTCGCAACGCGTTCCAGGCGATGAAATCGGGGGGCATCCTCCGGATCCGCACGGACATCGACGAACGCTTCGTGAACATCACCTTCGTGGACACCGGCGGCGGCATTCCGGAGGAGGCGATGAGCAAGATTTTCGAGCCTTACTTCACGACGAAGGCCAGCGGCAGCGGGCTCGGGCTCCTGATCGTGCGCCGCATCGTCCGCGAACACGGCGGCGAGATCGAACTGCTCAACGACAAGGGCAAGGGCCTGTCCCTGACGATGAAACTGCCGCTCGGCAGCCAGCACCTGCGCATGCTGCCGGCGGCGGGCAGCCCCCGCGGGGATTGAATCGCCAGGCGCGGGCGGTAAGTGGGGCAGGCGACCCGCCTGCCAGGTCTCATTGGGCGACTCGCCCGATGTTCCGGCGAGTCGCCGGAACAGACTGTCGCAGGCGGGGTCGCCCGCGCCACCCTGACGAAGCACTACCTGCGCAGCGCGTTGATGAGCTCGTCCACCTTGTCCAGCAGCGTCTGCATCTGCGACTGATTGTACCCGGCGTCGGCGCTCTGGCCGAGCGTGCCCACGCCGTTGCTATTGTTGCTCGTGCCGTCCGTCAATCGCCGCCGCCACCGATGCGGGGGTTGGGAGCAACGCCCGCGACTACAGCACAGAACCCGCAGAGGCCGTTAGTCGGACATCTCCGACGCCCCCAGCCTCCGAGTCTCCGAGTCTCGCCATCCTGGCCTTGGAGGGTGTACCGAAATCCAAAGCAGCCTCGCGCAAAGGCGCAAAGACGCCAAGAAATCCAAAATAACCCTAAGTCCGTGAATGGGAAGTCCACGAAAAACACGAAAGGAAGGAGTTCCGGAGCGAAGAAGGTTCACCCATTGGGTGAGCACGCGGATCCTTCCATTCCCTTCTGCTTTCGTGTCTTTGGTGTATTTCGTGGATCTCATCGCAGGATGTAGGATCAGCTGCTGCCTTTGCGTCTTTGCGCCTTTGCGCGATTCCACCCACAGGACTTTCGGCATCCCCGCTTACCAGTCGTCCTCGAGTCTCCGCACCAATTCCCACGCCTTCATCCGCAACCCGAACGCCAGCCGCGCGGCGAGGTGCAGGGTGGGGATCGAGTCTCCGTTCTCGATGTCCCCGATCATGTCGCGCGACACGGCCGATTTCTTCTCCAGCGCATAGCGGCTCACGCCCTCGCCTTCCCGTTCCTGCTGCAACGCGCGCGGCAAACGCCCGCAAAGGCGATCCGCGTAATTGTAGGCTCCATTATCCGACGTCGAGGGCATGGCGGGAAGGGGACACCCGCGCGCGTAGCAACAATGCCTCCCATGCGCAAGCCTGGCTGGAAAGAAGCGTCGTGGTGAGTGCCGCGAGGCTTTGGAGTGCGGGGGCTCGACCAGTCCAAGGGCTGGCGCCACGCCCGGGCGCCCAGCTTTGAAAACAGGACGCTGCCGGGCTGCCTGCGCGCTTGAAGGGAATGCGTGGATGTGGGCCCTTTTCTTCTACAAGCCGCGCGGCACGGCACGAATCAAACCTTCAGCCCCAGCGCCAGCCGCGCCTCCCTGCGGACTGCCTTCGCATGCTTGATCGCTTCTTTCATCTCCGAGGCGGTCGCATCTTCGCCAGGATAACGGAATTTCACCGCATAGCGGTTCAATCCCTGCAATGCCGGCAGCAACGCCGACCACAAAGGTTCCACCGGCGTCACGTCCTGGAGCAGCCTGTCGAGGTCATGCGTTTTGTGAAATCGGATGTCCGCCTCCTCCAGCCGCGCCTTGAGATATTTCTCGGCGCACTGCTGGCAAAGGAAACAGGCATGGTCGTGAAACGTCACTTTGCGCCGCCGCGAAAGCGCCAGGGCGAGCTGATAGTCCGCCTCCGCCTTCTTGATCCACTCACGCGTGGACGGCTTCATACATGACCCTCCCCTCGCTGGTGATGTGCGTCATGAACATGTCCCTCTGCCGCACCCGTCGCTCGACCTCGGCCTCGCCGCGCACCAGCATGTCCACCGGAAAATCCGCACGCACCTTCAGCCGGATTTTCACCACAGTGTCGCGCCGCACGCGCTTCGACTTTGGCATCACCACGAGTACGTCCACGTCCGAATCCTCGTTCGGCTTCCCGTAGGCGTGCGAGCCGAAAAGGATGATCCGCTGCGGCTTGAATGCAGCGGCGATGGCGTCGCAGTAGCGCTTGATGTCCGTCATGCAAACCATGCCGGCATTTATCCCCGCAATCGTGCGTTCATCAATTCGATTCTCTTGCCGCCTTCCGGTTCCCGCACTTTCCGGACGGCTTCTCCGGCGCAGCGTGCCCGCGCCCATCAGCCGGATAAGGGTACCGGTATGCAGACGATAGTGCCGCCGAAGAACTCAGGCATCGCCAAACTCGTGCTTCAGTTCCTCCCCCGTGAGTTCGGTGGCCGGGACGCCGCAGCGCGCGGCTTCATCGAGGAACTGCACACGGCCGAGACCGCACATCTGCGCGGCCTGGCCCGAGGACAACTCGCCGAGTTCAAAGAATTTCAAGGCGAGCAGGAAGCGGCTGCGCTCGGTCAACGCGGCGGCGTCCCTGGCGTGGAGAAGCAGCGTGGCAGGGAAGTCGATGTCGAGCGTGGCAGTCATGGCAGTCATGCATTGGCAACCTTTTGCCGCGCGTGGTGCAACCCATAGCATGGCGTGGCGGATGGACGGAAAACGGCGCGCGAGGCTACATTGCTTGGGTGCGCGGCACGCGGTTATCCGCGGTCCAACGCTCAAGATAGAGTGATAGTGACAGGCTCATCGTACTCTCCCCATCCCGAACAGCGCGGTGCCGGGCTCGGGGACGGGGCCGAAGGCGAGGGATGCGGATGCGCAGGACAAGGAGGGGCGCTTTGATAGCGCCCTGAACCCCGGCAGGGGTTCCCAAAAGCGACGCGATCAGACAGCGGGCATGCCTTGGAGCCACCGTCATGGGTGCCCCTTCAGGGCACAGGGCGCTACGAAAGCGCCCCTCCTTGCCCTCCCGCACTCCGCCTGCGTGCATGCCTGACTGGCAGAACAGTTCGGGGCGGATTCTGAGTACCCCCCGATGTCGATGATGATCGTGAACTATTCCTCGGGCTGGTCCGCACGGTCCCCTGTGCGGCTTCCGTGCGGAGGGGCGGCTGATCGGCAAGCCGGATTCCGCACAGAGGACTGTGCGCACCACTTTGCAGCCACGCGCCCTCGTGGCGGACGGCGCGTTCCACCTGCGGCGCTCAGAAGCCCAGCTTCTGCAATTCCCGGTCGAGGGCGATCTGGAATTCCTCCACGTCCGCAGGCGGCGGGCGGTATCCGGGATCGGTCGGGACCACGCCGAGGCGGCCCTGCTGGTCGATGTGCCACTGCGCGGTCTTGCCGTCGGTGAAGGTCACGCTTCCGCTCACCATCGCTCCCGGGCGGGCGATCTGGTCCACGCTCAACGCCACTTTTCCCGCTGGCGCGGGACCCGGCTCGCTCAGCGGCGATGGCGCCATCTCCGGCGCGGCATCGGCAGCCGGCGCCGGGGCAGCGGGAACTTCCGCATCCTTGGGCGTCAGCTTCAGGTCATCCACAATCAGGCGGACGTCCATATAGGTGAGCCGGAGATCGAACTCCGCGGCGAGCCGGTCCTGGATGTCGGAAAGCTTCACGCCTTCGGCGATCCAGGCGGCGACTCTCTGTTTCTGCGGGTCATTGAGCTGCATGGCGGGATCGGGCGGAATCGGGCGCTTCGTTGCAAGCGCCGAATTTCATTCCGGCGCGATTTCCCCCCGACCCGGTGATGGAAGGCATGATGCGGGCGGGCGGCATCTGCCCGCGGGCAAAGGAGCAGGGCTCGCTGTCCGCGCTCCCGTGCAGAACGAAATGCGCGACGGAGCGCGCGTTCCCCCGGCCTACTCCGCGCCTTTCGGCGGCTTTGGTTTTTCGCCCGCCGCGGGGTTCTCGGCCGCCGCCTTCTTGCTGAGTCTCTCCAACTGCTTCTCCAATTCCTCGGTCTTTTTCTGGAGGTCCTGCATCTTGGTCCAGACGTCCTTGAGTTCCTGCGGCTTCGCCTGCTGCGCCTCGAGTTCCTGGAGGGATTTCTCCGCCGCCGGACGCACGGGGTCCTTGTAGGGCTTGTTCACCTCGACCAGCGGCTGGAGCAATGCGAGCGCCTTCGGGTTCCGGAGGGTCCCGAGCGATTTCGCGGCGGCGGCGCGCAGTTTCTCGTCGGGGCTGTTCAGGTGCGTCGCGAGCAGCGCGAGGACCTCATCGCGGTTCGGATGTTTCTCGTTGCGGGCGAGAAATGCGATCGCATCGAGGGCCTCCGCCTTCTCGCGCGCGGAAAATTCCGCGAAGAGATCGGCGGCTTTTTTCAAGATCAGCGGCACGGCCTCGCCGTCGTCCTGCGCGCGCAACGCCGCGATGGCAGCGCCGGCGATGGCGTTCTGGTAGCTCCTGGTTGCGAGAAATTTCCGCAATGCCGCGGACACTTCCGCATCGCCGGGGCGCGCGCCCCACGTCCGGATAATGCCGGTGAGCACGCCGGGATTTTTCTCGCGCTGCGACTGTTCCCACAGCGCCCGCCACGCCTCCGGGTGCGGGAATGCGGCGAGCTATTCGACGACGGCGAGGCGGACCCGGGCGTCGGGCTGGCCCAGGCTCGCGGCGAGCGCGGCGCGTGACGCGGGCGAATTCTGTTTCTTGAGGGCTTTCGCCGCCTCGCTGCGCACGCCGTGGAAGGCATCGCTGTTCAGCGACTGCTTGAGCAGCTCCGCGCTCGCGGCGTCGTGCTTGTTGCCGAGCGACTGCACGGCGAGCAGACGGCCGATCACATCGGCGCCGAGCTGGCGCTTGAGCATGTCGGGCGGCGGCTGGAAATCGATCTTCGCCAGCAGCGTGTAGTCCGGATCCAGGCGCACCAGTTCCGGCTGGCCGGGGAGCGGGAAATGAAAATCCTCCTCCGCCTTGCCCGCGCTCACTTTGAAATCGACCGGCTTCTCCTGCCCCTTCACGTGGAAGCGGACCGGAAGATCGACGCGGAACAGCGGCACCTCGTTGCTCACCTTCTGCGTCTGCTTCACGGTCAGCTTTGCCTGCTTCGAGGCTGCGTCCCATGCGTAGTCCACCTTCAGCTCCGGCACGCCGCCGTGGTAGAGCCACTGGTCGAAGAACTGATCGAAGGACAGGCCCGACTGCTCCTCGAACGCCGCCTGCAAATCATCCGTCGTGGCGATGCCGTTGCGGTGACGCTCGAGGTAGGCGCGAACGCCCTTGCGATAAAGCTCCGGCCCGAGTCGGCTGCGGATCATGTGCAGGATCCATGCGCCCTTCGGATAGACCCGGAAGTCGAACTGCTGCATCGGATCGCGGTAATCGCGCCAGACGGTGGGCCGGGTGTCGGAGGACTTGAAGACGGTCTGCGCCTCGTTCCACAGCGCGAGGAGCATCGCGTCGCGCCCGAGCTTCTGCTCCTCGTAGAGCACGGTGTAGTAGCTCGCGAATCCCTCGTTCAGCCAGAGGTGCGACCAGTCGCGGCACGTCACGAGGTCGCCGAACCATTGATGCGCGGTCTCGTGCGCGTCGAGCCTGTGCAGGGTGCGAAGCTGCTCGGTGTCGTCGTCGAACAGGAGGCGGCTCGCCAGGAAGGTGCAGCTCGTGTTCTCCATCCCTCCCGCGGTGAAATCGAGGCAATAGACCTGGTAGTATTTGTCCCATGGAAAATCCACGCCCGTCTCGCGCTGGAAGAACTGGATGATCGCCTTCGTGTCGCGAAACGCATTTGCAGCGCGCGGCATCTCCGACGGCGGCACGAGCATCGCGAGTGGAAGCGCGCCGATGCGGTCTTCGATCTTGTGAAAATAGCCCGCCGCCATGGCGACGAGGTAATTCACGTGCGGCTTGTCCTGCTTCCAATGCCACGCCATCAGCCCGTCCGCACCGCGCTCCATGCCGATGCGCGAACCGTTCGACACGACCTCCATGCCCTCGGGCACATGGCAGATGACTTCGCTCGTGAAGCGCTCATTGGGATAGTCGTAGCTGGGAAACCAATGGCGATGCTGCTCCGCCTCGCCCTGGCTCCACACCTGCGTGTCGCCCGGCTTGTAGCCCATCTCCGGCGTGCGGAAGTGCAGGCCGACGCCGGGTTCCGCGTGGTAGGCGATGCTGACGCTGGCCTCCTGCCCGGCGGGGATGGGCTCCTTGAAAACGAGGATCAGTTTTTCATCGGTCACTTCGTGTTCGGAAAGCGTCGCGCCCTTCGCCGTGATGTCGCCGATCGTCAGTCCGACCGCGTCGAGTTCCAGCTTCGGGAGCGGATTGGCGATGGGCTTGAAGCTGAGCGTCGCCGTACCGCGCACCGTGCGCTTTGCAAAGTCGGGAGTCACATCGAGCTTCAGGTGCAGGATGTCCACGAACCGGTCGCGCGCATATTTGCGGCCGGGCTTGTCGGTCAGCGGCTCGGGCAGAAGATGCGTGTCGTACCGGCAGATGGTCTCGACGGCGACGGCAGGGCTTCCTGCGCAGATGATGAATGCCAGGAGGAAGTGGAGAGGATTTCGCGACATCATGCCGCATCGATAGATGACCGGCGGCAGGAGTCCATCGCTTCTTCGCACCGGATAGGCGATGCTAGGACGGCCACCCGGATTCAGCGCACCACGAGCCGCGACAACTCGGAGAGCGCCGGCGCGAGGCCTTCGCCCGTCGTCGCCACGGTCCCAAAGCGGGGCACGCCGAGGCGGTTGAGGACTTGATCGAGGTAGTCGATCGGCGCGGCGTTCAGGAGGTCGCGCTTGTTGTAGAGGAAAACCATGGGCACCTCCGAGAGGCCCGGCAGCGCCGCGACCTGGCGGAGGGATTCGAGGTTCTCCTCGACGCGTTCGCACTGCGAATCGGCGACGAAAAGGATCCCGTCGAGATCGCTCATCACGCGATGCAAGATCGCCGGCTCGGCAACCCGGCCCGCGATGGTGATCAACCGGCAGCGCGCCCGGAAATCGGCAACCGGCACGAGGTCCGACGGCACGAAATCGAAGCTCACCAATTGATCGGCGCCGATGGGCCGCATCACGAGTTCCGCCCGCATGTCCTGCGGCAGGTCCGCGTGGATCCGCCAGAGGACCTGCGTCTTTCC
>JBEBGK010000956.1:0-2048 GCA_040081515.1 Chthoniobacteraceae bacterium | reverse complement strand
GCCCGGAGTGAGAAAAAACGAGATTTTCATCCCGATCGATGATTCACTCCTCCCCGAAAGCCCCCTCATGAAACTCCTTGTCGTCGAAGACGAAAAGAAGATCGCGGAAGTCCTGTCGAAGGGGTTTCGCGATCGCGGTGATGAAGTGGACACGGTCGGCGACGGTGAACGGGCGCTCTCCCTCGCGACGGAGAATTCCTACGACGCCATCCTGCTGGACCTCCTGCTGCCGGGCCGGGATGGCCTGAGCGTATTGCGCTCCCTGCGCAAACGGAAAGTGATGACGCCGGTGATGATCATCACCGCGCGCGGCGATGTGAGCGATCGGGTGGAAGGCTTGAACCTCGGCGCCGATGACTACATCGCGAAGCCCTTCTCCGTGGAGGAGGTCGTCGCGAGGGTCCGCGCCCTGGTGCGCCGGGTCACCGGGGAGACCATCAGCCTCTACAAGGTCCGCGACCTGAAAATGGATCTCGCGAAGCGCGAAGTGACGCGCGGGAGCCGGCGAATCGTGCTGACCGAGCGCGAATTCCGCCTGCTCGAACACCTGATGCGGGCGCCCGGCACCGTGGTCACCAGGACCCAGATCATCGAGCACGTCTGGGAATATCGATTCGATCCCGGGACGAATCTCGTGGACGTTTACATCCAGCGGCTGCGGCGGAAAATCGATGACGGCGAGGACTCCCGGTTGATCCAGACCGTGCGCGGCGTCGGGTACAGCGTCGCAGCCGGGTAGAAGATTTGCCGGGAGACCGGCGGCATCCGCGCAGGCGCGACATTGCAACCCGGAGCGAGTGATGCGATGGTCGGCGCAATGATGAACATCGATTGGGTGAAAGTCCGGGCCGACTTCCCGATTCTCCAGCAGCAGGTGAATGGCAGGCCGCTGGTCTATTTCGACAATGCGGCGACTTCCCAGAAGCCGCGCGCCGTCATGGACGCGCTCGTGCATTACTACGAGCGGGATAATGCGAATGTGCACCGCGGGCTCCATGAGCTCAGCTCCCGGGCGACCGATGCCTACGAGGGCGCGCGGGTGAAGCTGGCGAAGTATCTCGGCGCCGCGCAGCCGGAGGAGATCCTCTTCACCCGCGGAGTCACTGAGGCCATCAATCTGGTCGCGAATTCCTGGGGCCACGCGAACCTGAAGGCCGGGGACGTGATCCTGCTCACGGAGATGGAGCATCACAGCAACCTCGTCCCCTGGCAGATCCTCGCGGAGCGCACCGGCGCGAAGCTCCGGTTCCTGCCGGTGACGGATGACGGGACGCTCGCGCTGGACCGGCTGGGCGATCTGCTCACGCCGGAGGTGAAGATTTTCTCGTTCGTCCACGTGTCGAATTCGCTCAGCACGATCAATCCCGCCGCCGAGCTCTGTCGCGCGGCGCGGGCCGTGGGGGCCGTGACGCTTCTGGACGGCGCGCAATCGGGCGGCCATCTCCCGGTCAACGTCCGTGAGCTCGGGTGCGACTTCTACACATTCTCGGGCCACAAGGTCTGTGCGCCGACGGGCATCGGCGCGCTCTACGGTCGGATGGAGCTGCTCGAAAAGATGCCACCGTGGCAGGGGGGAGGGGAGATGATCGTGAGCGTCACCTACGAGCGTTCCACCTACAAGCAGCCGCCGCACAAGTTCGAGGCGGGCACGCCGAACATCGCTGGGGCGATCGGCCTCGGCGCGGCGGTGGACTACATCGAGGCCATCGGGCGCGGAAACATCTTCGCGCATGATGCGGAACTCACCGCGCATGCGATGGCGCGGCTTGCCGAGATACCCGGCCTGCGCGTGCTCGGCCCGCGCGGGCGCCGCGGGGCGCTCACGGCATTTCACACGGAATGGGCGCACCCGCACGACCTCACGACCTTTGCAAACGAGCACGGCCTCGCCCTGCGCGGCGGCCACCACTGCACGCAGCCCCTCATGCGCAAGCTCGGCCTGCCGGGCACCACGAGGGCGAGTTTCTATTTCTACAACACCATCGCCGAAGTGGATCGCATGGCCGCGATTCTCCTCGATGCGCATCGCTTCTTTTCCCGATGAACAC
>JBEBGK010000955.1:0-2049 GCA_040081515.1 Chthoniobacteraceae bacterium | reverse complement strand
CTCATCGGCAGCGGCGTCATGTCCGCCAATCTCGGCGCGCTGCTCAAGCGGCTCGACCCGCGACTCACCATCCAGCTTTATGAAGTGACCGACGGGCTCGCGCAGGAAAGCTCCGATGGCTGGAACAATGCGGGCACCGGGCACGCTGGCATCTGCGAGCTGAGCTACACGCCGAAGCGCGAGGCCGACGGCTCGGTGAACGTGAACAAGGTGATCGAGATCTTCGAGCAGTTCGAACACTCGAAGCAGTTCTGGAGCTACGCCGTCGCGAGCGGGATGGCGGAGCTGCCGAAGGATTTCATCAATCCCGTGCAGCACATCAGCTTCGTGCATGGCGACGAGCAGGTGGATTTCCTGAAGGCGCGTCACGCTGGGATGGCGGCACACCATTTCTTCCGCGAGATGGAATACACCACCGACCGCGCGAAGATCGCGAGCTGGGCGCCGCTGCTGCTCGAGGGCCGCGGCAGCGTGCCCATCGCGGCGACGAAGATGGACGCGGGGACCGATGTGAACTTCGGCGAGATCTCGCGCAAGCTGCTCACGTGGCTCGACAAGCAGGAAGGCTGCGGCATCGCCACCGGACATCGCGTGGTCGGGCTGAAGCGGAAGGGCGAAGGCTGGGAAGTCAGCGCGAAGAATCTCGCGACTGGTGAGGTCCGGGTGAGTCGCACGAAGTTCGTCTTCGTCGGCGCAGGCGGGGGCAGTCTGCCGCTGTTGCAAAAATCGGGCATCCCCGAAGCGAAGGGCCTCGGCGGTTTCCCCATCGGCGGCCAGTGGCTCATCTGCGACAATCCCGAGATCGTCGCGAAGCATCAGGCGAAAGTGTACGGGCAGGCCCTCGACGCCGCGCCGACAATGGCCGTGCCGCATCTCGACACGCGGATTCTCGATGGAAAGAAGACGCTGCTCTTCGGTCCGTTCGCCGCGTGGACGACGAAGTTCCTCCACAAGAAAGGGAGCATCACCGATCTGCCGTTCTCCGTCCGGCCGGATAACATCGCGACGCTGATCAAGATCGGCATCCACAACCTGGATCTCGTCCGCTACCTCGTGCAGCAGGGCACGCAGAGCATGAATGCGCGGATGAAAGTGCTGCACGTCTTCTACCCCGCGGCTCAGGCGAAGGATTGGAAACTCATCGACGCCGGCATCCGCGTGCAGGCGATCAAGAAGACCGACGGCGAAGCCGGCATCGTCCACTACGGCACCGAAGTGATCACCGACGCGAAGCGCACGATCTCCGCGCTGCTCGGCGCATCGCCCGGCGCATCGGTCTCGGTCAACATCGTGCTCGAAGTCATCAAGAAATGCTTCCCGCAACTGCTCGCAAGCCCCGAAGGCCATGCGCGGATGAAGGAGATGATCCCGACTTATGACGAGGACATCAAACTGCCCGCAAACGCCGACCGTTTCCGCACAGTGAGGCAGCGCGCTGACGAGATTTTGCAACTCCGCTGACCGTGAAGGAAAAATGCTACCTCGCGGTGGACTGCGGCGCCGAGAGCGGCCGCGTGATGGCCGGGCTCTGGGATGGCGCGAAAATGCGCCTCGAAGAATTGCACCGGTTCCCCACCGGCATCACGCCGATCGGTGATACGAAGCGCTGGGACATCACCCGCATCTGGGGCGAGATCGAGCGGGGCCTCGGGCTCGCGGCGAAACGGTTCGGCGAGTCGATCGTGTCAGTCGGCGCGGACACCTGGGGCGTGGATTACGTGCTGCTCGACAAGGCCGGCGAGCTGATCGAGCAGCCGTGGAATTACCGCGACGCGCGGACGCGCGGCATGCTGGAGAAAGTGAAGTCGCGCGTGTCGCACGAGGAGATCTTCGCGGCGAGCGGCGTGCAGTTCATGGAGCTGAATACGCTCTACCAGCTCCTGGCTTCACAGGAGCGCGACCCGGCGGTGCTCGCATCGGCGGATCGCTTCCTGATGATTCCCGACTACCTGCATTTCAAAATGTGCGGCTCGCGTGTCGGGGAATTCACGAACGCCACGACGACGCAGTTTTTTCATCCGACGAAGAAGACGTGGTCGGTGGAACTTC
>JBEBGK010000954.1:0-2051 GCA_040081515.1 Chthoniobacteraceae bacterium | reverse complement strand
TGTGAAGGAGGGCAAAAAGCCCGCGGCGGCGGGGTGCGCGATCTACGACGGCGGCACGTGGCCCGCGGAATACAACGGCGACTACTTCACCACCGAGCCGACCATCAACATCATCCATCACGCGCGCCTCACGCCGCAGGGCAGTAGCTACACGTTTCACAAATTGCCGGGCCGCGAGGAGACGGAGTTCGTCCGCAGCAGGGACATGTGGTGGCGGCCCATCGAGGCGCGCGTCGGCCCCGACGGCGCGCTCTACATCGCGGACTTCTACAACCAGGCCGTCATCCACAACGACACGCGCGGCCCCGACCACAACAAGGTCAACGCCGCCGTGCGCCCCGACCGCGACCACTACTTCGGGCGGATCTGGAAAATTGACCACAAGGACGCGAAGAAGATCGCGGTGCCTGACTTGAGCAAGGCGGGTGAGATCGCACTGCTCGCCGGTCTGAAGCATCCGAACCGACATGTGCGGATGACCGCCAGCCGCCTCATTGTGGAGCAAGGGCTGAACCTCGGAAATGCCACCAATACGATGGATAAGTTCATCTCTCAGAATGGCGACGAAGCGAAAGTGGCGGGCATCTGGACTCTGGCACGGGAGGGCAGCTCTTTCATACCGATCGGGATGCCGCAGCGGAAACCCTCCGCTGTAGAACTCCAAGCGGCGTTGCTGTCGTTGGAATCCTTGCGAATGGAAAAGCATTCCGAGGACGAGCATGTGGCGGGTGCGAACGAGGCGCTGGCCATTGCTAGTTTGTCTCACGAGAGCGCAGGGGTCCGCGTGGCGGCGCTTCGAGCCATTGCAGCTTTAGATGACCTTTCACCTGAGGTGGCCGAAGCAATCGTCACTGCCTGGCCGAAGTTCGACGACGATTATCAAAAGTCCGCAGCCGTCGGGGCAATGGCCAACCGGACGGGTGGCATCAAGGCGATTCTGCACAGCAGCAGCAGTGATGCCTCGCTCTCCCAGCTTGCCGCCAATTTGACGCAAATCATCGCGGAGAAAAACGATGCGGACGCTGCCGCACGCCTGGTGGTGGCGCTGGCCGAAAAGCCCGCGTCCGCCGACGCGCTCAAGCGCGGCATTCTCGACACGCTGGGCACTTCGCTGAAGACCGAGCCCGCGATGACGCCCGAACTTTCCTCCGCGCTCGGCAAACTCCTCGCCAGCGGCGCGAGCGCAAGCACGCTGCCCCTCGCGGCGAAGTGGGACAAGGCCGGCGCGCTCAAGGGCGAGGTCGCCAAGCTCACCGCAAGCCTCCTCGCCAACCTCGCCGAAGACTCCGAAGCCAGCAGGGAGGAAGAGCGCGTCACGGTCGCGCGCAACCTTCTCGGCCTGCGCGAGAGCGACCCGAAAATCCTCCCCGCCATTACTGCGTATCTCGGCAAAGGCAGGCTCACTTTCCAGCGCGGCCTCATCAGCGCGCTCGGCGAAACCGGTGCGAAGCAGGTCGGCCCGGCGATCGCCGCGGCCTACGACAAGCTGCCCGCCGACGCGCAGGCGGCCGCCTTTGACACGCTGCTGAAGCGGCCCGAATGGGCCATCGCGCTTCTGGATGCGGTGAAGGCCAAGACCGTTTCCCTCACGAACCTCGGCCCCGCCAGCCTGAACCGCCTGCGCACGCACCCCGACCGCGGAGTGAGCCGCCGGGCGACTGACCTGCTGAATGAACTCAACCCGACCGCCAAGGTGAAGAAGGAGATCATCGAGAAGCTCATGGCCGGCATCGAGCAGAAGGGCGACGCGGCGAAGGGCAAGGCGCTCTTTGCGACGGCGTGTGCCATCTGCCACAAGTTCGGCGACGTGGGTGCGGACATCGGGCCGGGCCTCACCGGCATGGGCGCGCACGGCGCGGGCGAATTGCTCAGTGCCATCGTGGACCCGAATGCCGAGGTGGATCCCTCGTTTACGCAGTGGAACATCGAGACGAAGGACGGCCAGGCGTTCGCCGGCATCATCGCCGCGGAGAACCCCACGAGCGTGACCATGAAGAGCCTCGCCGGCGTGCAGGAGATCAAGACCGCGGCCATCAGGAGCCGTGTGAACA
>JBEBGK010000115.1:0-8065 GCA_040081515.1 Chthoniobacteraceae bacterium | reverse complement strand
TCCGGGTGAATCTGGAACTCGAACGCATCGGCGACTACGCGGAGAGCATCGCACGGCAGACCCTGAAGCTCGCGGGAATGAGCGGGCACACCCCGGTCGAACGCTTCCAGCAGATCGGCAGCCTGAGCATCCCGATGCTCCGCGACGCCGTGAAGGCGTTCCTCACCGGCGACGAGGCCCTGGCCCGCAACGTCCTCGTCCGCGAGCACGAGGTGGACGCGCTGCGCAGCGTCATCAACAACGAGTTGTTCGAGCTCCGGCAGCAGGACAAGATCCCGCTCGAGGCGCTCACGCCGCTGATGACCATCGCGCGCCGGTTCGAGCGCGTGTCGGACCAGGCCACGAACATTTCCGAGGAGGTCATCTACATGGTGACCGGCGAATACCCGAAGAAGCTCGGTGGCGAGACGTGGCGCATGGTTTTCATCGACGACCGGAACAGTTGCCGCAGCCAGCTGGCGGAGGCGATCGGCAACTCGATGCAACGTCCGCAATTCGTCTTCGCCAGCGCCGGGCTCACCCCCACGCAAATCGATCCCGGCACCGTGGAATTCCTGAAGACCAAGGGCATCGACCATCCGCACGCGAAAAGCCACAGCGTGGAACAGCTCCCGAATATCGACGCATCGCAGATCATCGTCGCGCTGTCACCCGCGGCGAAGAAAGCATTCCCGAAACCGACGAAGGCCGTGTGCCTCGACTGGAGCCTCCCCGATCCCTCCGCGGTCACCGGCACTCCGGAGGAAAAGGCCGCAGCCTACGAGTCTGCGTACCAGTTTCTCCACGAGCACATCTCCGAACTTTGCGAAGCCGTCCTGAGCGACCGCATCGTGTGACTTTTCCAAAACAACGAACCCATGAAACGAACCCTGACACTGACCACCGCACTCATCGCCACCAGCCTCTTCCTCACGGGCTGCGACAAGAAGGGAGCGGGCGGCGGGAAATCCGGCATCGCCCTGCAAAACATCGGCTCCGACACGATGGTGAACCTCGCCCAGGCCTGGGCCGAGGCCTACCAGACCGTGAAGCCCGGCGTCTCCGTCGAGGTCCTAGGCGGCGGCAGCGGCGTGGGCATCGCGGCGCTCATCAATGGCACGTGCGACATCGCGAACAGCTCGCGCAAACTCGAGAAGGAGGAGGAGGAAAAGGCGACCGCGAAATATGGCGGAAAGCATCCGACTGAGCACCTCGTCGGCTTCGACGCGCTGGCAATTTACGTCCACCCGGGCAATCCGATCACGGAAATCTCCGTCGAGCAGCTCGGCGAGATCTACAAGGAAGGCGGCAAGATCACCAAATGGAGCGAACTGGGAGTGACCATGCCCGCCGGGCAGGATGAGATCGTCCGCGCCAGCCGGCAGAGCAACAGCGGCACGTATCACTATTTCCGCGAGGCGGTGGTCGGGAAGAAGAACGACTTCAAGCAGGGCTCGCGCGACATGAACGGCTCGAAGGAAGTCGTGGATCTCGTGGGCACCACGCCGACGGCGATCGGCTTCAGCGGCATCGGCTACAAGACGGACAAGGTGAAGGTCGTGAAGGTTTCCAAGAAGGCCGGCGAGCCCAGCGTCGCCCCGAGCATCAAGACGACCCTCGACAAAACCTACCCCATCGCGCGGCCGATGTTCATGTATGTCCCGCCCACGGCGAAGCCCGAGGCGGAGGAATACATCACGTGGATCCTCACTGCGCCGGGACAGAAGATCGTCGTCGAGAGCGGCTACGTCCCGCTCCCTGAGTTCGCCCCCAAGGACGCGCAGTAGGCGACCAAATCTCCGAATGAACGGGCGGGCGGCGCATCCAAAACGCCGCCCGCCCTTTTCCACAAAATGACCAGCTCGCGCTCCGCCCTCAGCCGCTACGGTGAAAAGGCCATCGAATGGCTGATTCGTCTCTGCGGTGTGAGCGCGATCGTCTTCGTCTTCGCGATCTTCTTCTTCGTCTTCCGCGAAGGCGCGCCGATCCTCGGGGACGCGACCTTCAGCCTCTGGCAGTTCCTCACGAGCACGGAATGGTTTCCGACCTCGATGAGCAACGTGCGGTTCGGCACGCTGGCCCTGCTCGCGGGCACGCTGAGCGTGACCGGAGTGGCCATGCTCATCGCCGTGCCGTTCGGCCTCGGCGCGGCGATTTTTGTGTCGGAGTTTTGCAAGGGCAAGGTGCGGGAACTTCTGAAGATCGTCATCGAACTGCTCGCCGCGATCCCGAGCATCGTGTGGGGCTTCATCGGCCTCACGGTGATGAATCCGCTCATTCAAAACGTCTTCGGCGTGCCCGTCGGCCTGAACGTGCTCAACGCCGCAATCCTCCTCGCGCTCATGAGCATCCCGGTGATGGTGAGCATCGGCGAGGACGCGCTGAAGGCCGTGCCCGACAGCTACCGCGAAGGCGCCCTCGCGCTCGGCGCCACGCGCTGGCAGATCGTGTGGCGCGTGCTGCTGCCCGCGGCAAAGAACGGCCTGCTCGCCGCCGTGCTCCTCGGCGTGGGCCGCGCCGTCGGCGAGACCATGGCCGTGCTCATGGCGACCGGGCACGCGGTGCATGTGCCGCACAGCATCTTCGACAGTTGCCGCACACTCACCGCGACCATCGCCGCGGAACTCGGCGAGGCCAGCGAAGGCTCGCCGCATTACCGCGTGCTCTTCCTCATCGGCATCCTGCTTTTCACGATCACGTTCATCGTCAACCTCGTCGCCGACCTCGTGGTCAAGGGGGTTCGGAAAAAATGATCACGCGGAAAGCACGAGCAGCGAGTGAGTGCCGCGAGGCTATGGACTGCGGGGGCTTGACCCCGCTTTTCCTTATGACGGAGAGCAAGCACCCCCGCTTCGCATCGCCCCGCGTCCGGAGATCTCCCGACCGCAAAGCCAAAGCGCCGTCAAGCCGGCGCACTCCAAAGGCTGCCGCCACTCACGACGCGCCACGCCAATGAACACGCACACTCCGGCCGAACCCGCCGTGACATTCGGCGAGACCCCGTTCACGCGGAAGAAGCAGCGCCGCGAGAAGCTCGCGCAGGGGATCTTCGCGGTGATGGTCGCGTGCATCGTCATCCCGCTCTTTCTGATCGTCGGCTACCTCGTGAAGGAGGGCGCCAGCCTCATCTCGTGGGATTTTCTCACCACGAATCCGACCGGCGGCATGCGCAAGGGCGGCATCTGGAGCGCGCTGCTCGGCACCTTCTGGCTCGTCGGCGTATCGCTCTGCATCAGCGCGCCCATCGGCGTGCTCGCCGCCGTTTACCTGAATGAATACGCGAAGGACAACTGGTTCACCCGTATCGTGAACCTCGCCGTGGTGAACCTTGCGGGCGTCCCGAGCATCGTCCACGCGCTCTTCGGCCTCGGCGCATTCGTGCTCTTCGCGGGCATGGGCCGCAGCATCCTCGCCGCCTCGCTCACGCTCGCCATCATGACCATGCCGGTGATCATCGCCTCCACCAAGGAGGCGCTCGCCGCCGTGCCGCGCCAGTTCCGCGAAGCGTGCTGGAATGTCGGCGCCACGCGATGGCAGACGATCTGGCGCATCGTCCTGCCGAATTCGATCAGCGGCATCCTCACCGGCGTCATCCTGCAAGTCTCGCGCACCGCCGGCGAGACCGCGCCAATCATGTTCACCGGCGCCGTTTTCTACCGCCGCATCGAGGAGGGAAACCTTTTCGCCTACGGCCTCGGCGACCAGTGCATGGCGCTCTCCATGCACCTCTTCACCGTCACGACCCAGGTCACGAACACGCCGCACGCGCTGCCCTTCGCCGTCGCCACCGTGCTGCTGAGCCTCGTCATCTTCGTCAATCTCACCGCCATCATCTTCCGCTCCTGGCTGCGCGGCCGCAAAAAATGGTGACACCCAAGGTCCAGATCGAAAACCTCCGGCTCAGCTACGGGGCGAAGGAAGTCATCCACGGCATCTCCTTTCACATCGAGCCGAATGAAATCCTCGGCATCATCGGCCCCGCGCAGAGCGGCAAGACGTCGCTGCTGCGCTGCATCAACCGCACAATCGAATTCACCTCGGGCGTGAAACAAAGCGGCGTCATCCGCGTGGACGGCGAGGACATTTCGAAAATGCGGGACGTCTTCGGGCTGCGCCGCAAAATCGGCATGGTCGCCCCGCTTCCCGTCGGCCTGCCGCTGAGCATCTACGACAACGTCGCCTTCGCCCCGCGCACCGCCGGCATGAATCGCCGGAGCGAACTCGACGCCCTCGTCGAGAAATGCCTCACGCAGGCCGCGCTCTGGGACGAGGTGAAGGACCGCCTCGACAGCCTCGGCACGAAACTCTCCGGCGGCCAGCAACAGCGCCTCACCATCGCCCGCGCCCTTTCGCACAGCCCGCAGATCCTCTGCCTCGACGAATTCAGCATCGCGATCGATCCGGTGACGACAATGCGCATCGAGGACGTGCTCAAGGAGCTGAAAAAGGAGATGACCATCATCCTCGTGACCAACCTCGTGCAACAAGCCCGCCGGCTCGCGGCCCGCACGATGTTCCTCTGGAACGGCGAAATCATCGAACTCGGACCGACCAGCGAAGTCTTCAGCGAGAAGCCGAAGGACAAGCGGACCTACGACTACGTGAACGGGATTTTCGGATGAACGAGCCCCGGCTCAGCATCACCACCCGCGACCTGAAGCTCTGGTACGGAAAGTTCCAGGCGCTCAAGGGCATCCATGCGGACATCAAGCACGGGATGATCACCTCGCTCATCGGCCCGAGCGGCTGCGGCAAGACGACGCTGCTGCGCTGCTTCAACCGCGTGAACGAGCGCTACGGCAATGTCACCACCACCGGCGAAATCAAGCTGCTCGACAAGAACATCTACGATCCCGACGTCTCCCTCATCGAACTGCGCAAGGCCGTCGGGATGGTATTCCAGCGGCCGAATCCCCTCCCCCTCTCGGTCTATGAGAACGTGGTCTTCGGCCTTCGCATCCACGCGGAGAACAAGCCCTCGCGCGACGACCTGGATGAAGCCGTCGAGAAGGCGCTCACGGAAGTCGGGCTCTGGAAGGACCTCAAGGATCGCCTCGACGACAAGGCCATCGGCCTCCAGCTCGAGCAGCAGCAAAAGCTCTGCATCGCGCGCCTCCTGCCGCTGAAGCCGCAGATCATCCTCATGGACGAGCCCTGTTCCGCGCTCGACGTGGAGGGCACCCGCGCCATCGAGGAGCTGATGTGGACCCTCGCGGGGCGGTTCACCATCGTCATCGTCACGCACAACATGGCGCAGGCCCGTCGCGCGAGCCACGAGACCATCTTCATGCTCCTCGGCGAACTGGTCGAACATTTGCGCACCGAGGATCTTTTCCTCACGCCCCGCGACCCGCGGACCGCCGAGTATATCGAGGGCCGCTACGGCTGAGTCCCGCGCCGGATGCGATTTTCCGCTCGTCACCGGGGGCCGGCAGTCTTTCACTCCCGCGCCATGCTGAAAGCGTTTCTCGCAATCATCCTCGCATTTTCCCTGCCCGGCCCCGCGCCCGCCCGTGCCGCAGGCCCCCAGGAGCCGCAGCAACCCGGGGAGACCGTCCTCGTCGTCGGCGGCGTGTCGCTCTGGCAGTGGGAAAAATGGAAGACGCAGCCGCACGACCAATGGTGGGCGAATTTCATCCGGGCGGCCCGCATCCGGGTCCAGGAGATCCTGCAGAAAAACCCGGAACAGCCGATCACGCTCCTGGTTTACCGGCCGGCGTACGTGACGAGGTCGCGGCAGGATAACCGCAATTACACCGCCCTGATCACCAGCATTCGCGACGCCTACCCCGTGCGCCTGATGTGGTTCGAGACCACTGCGCAGATGGTCAACTACCTCAACTACGGCCAGCCGCGCAGCCGCGTGAAGATCAACCGTCTCGAGTACTTCGGCCACAGCAACAAGGCGTGCCTCATGTTCGACTACTCGAACATCATCGACAGCGCATCGAAGGTCTGGCTCCACGAGAAGGATCTGGGACGGATCCAGCGCGGCATTTTCACCGGCGACGCCCTCGTGCGGAGCTGGGGCTGCCATACGGGGGAGAGCATGTCGCAGAAGTGGCGCTCGGCGACCGGCGTGCCCATGTGGGGCCTCACGGGAAAGAGCCAGTATCTCACCGAGGAACTGCCCGTCCCCGCCACCGTCGCGGGCCGCTGGGTGCGCTGAGCCTCGACTTCCCGCTACAACCCATTTCACTCCCTGCCCATGAAACTCAGCGACTTGCAATCCATCTACGCGACGCCGCTCTTTGATCTCATCAGCCGCGCGAGGCAAGTCTATCTCTCGCACTGGAAACAGAACGAAGTGCAGCTCTGCACGCTGCTCTCGATCAAGACCGGCGGCTGCTCCGAGGACTGCGGCTACTGCGCCCAGTCGTCGCGCTACAACACCGGCGTCGAACGCGAATCGCTCATGTCGCCGGACGAGATCGAAGCCGTCGCTGTTCGGGCGAAAGAGAATGGCTCCACCCGCTTCTGCATGGGCGCCGCATGGAAAGGCGTCCGCGACGGCGACCCGCGTTTCGAGAGCGTCCTCGACAGCGTGCGCCGCGTCGCAAAGCTCGGCATGGAGGTGTGCGTCACCCTCGGCCAGCTCGGGGAAAAGGAAGCCGTGCAGCTCAAGCAGGCCGGCGTCACCGCCTACAATCACAACATCGACACCTCGCCCGAGCATTACCCGGAGATTGTCACCACGCACACGTTCCAGGATCGCCTCGACACGATCCGCCACGTGCAGCACTCCGGCATGAGCGTGTGCTGCGGCGGCATCATCGGGCTGGGCGAGACGGAGCTGGACCGGCTGAAGATGCTCGAGGTCCTCACCAATTTCGATCCGCCGCCGGAAAGCGTCCCGATCAATTGCCTCATGCCCATGCCCGGCACCCCGCTCGCCGAGCAGGCTCCCGTGGACATCTTCGAACTCGTGCGCCTCATCGCCACGACGCGCGTCGCGCTGCCGCGCGCAAAGGTGCGCCTCAGCGCGGGCCGCACGCGCCTCACCCGCGAGGGACAGGCGCTTTGCTTCTTCGCCGGGGCAAACTCGATTTTCTACGGCGACAAACTGCTCACCGCCGCCAACCCCGGCGCAGACGCCGACCGCGCTCTGCTCGATGAACTCGACCTCAAGGCGCAGGCTCCCTTCATCGGTGAACATGCCGCGGGCACGCCCATGGCATGCCTGACCTGATGGCGGCTCCCCCGTTTCCCCTCCACGCGCAGGACCGGCGAATCGCCGGTCCCACATCCGCTCAGCTTGCGTAGAATTTTTTTCCCAGCCAGCCGTGCAGCGGCACGCAGGCGAGAAGCAGGAGCGCAGCGATGAAACTCGCGGGCGTCTTGCGCAGCGGCGTCGGCACGCTGGGCAGGAGGCACAGCGAGGCCTGCATCACGGGCAGGATCCGGATGAAGCCACCGATCCGCGGCGGCAACGGACCCGGCGGCTCGCGCATGAGCAGGCTGGTGTTCATTCCGCAGAGCACGATCGCTGCGAGCCACAGCGCGGGGGATTGATCGCGCAGCAGGGTGTCCGTCGCCTGCTTGAGGATGACGAAGCCGAGCAGCAACGCTCCCAACGGCAGGAAGCGCGGGAAGCGCGGATAGTCCTGCCGCGTCTCGTAGCGGGCGAGATTGGTGACGGCGGCGATATAGATCGCGATGAGCAGCGCGGCGCCGATGGCGAAGACGAAGAACCGCTGCCCGCTCATCGGCGCGAGCGCGGCGAGGAACGCGGCGAGCACCGGCTGGAAAAACTGCAATCGCGCCGCGGCGTCGATGAGTTGCGGATCGGGGCCGAGCCCCGCCGCGGCGCCGATGAGCAGGCTCATGCCGCGACACACGCCCATGTTCAGCGCGCCGACGACGGGGATCTTTTTCGTCAGAAAATTGTAGAGCACCACGCCGAGCAAGGTGCCGAAACCCATGAGCACGACCGCCGGCCCGACCATGAAGCACATGCCGAGTCCGAAGATGACGAGGTTGCCGGTGACAAGCCACGCGGCGCGACGTGAGATCGCGCCGGCGGGCAGCGGACGGTTCGGGCGATCGCGCTGATCCTCCTTGAAATCCGCGAGGTCATTCAGTGCCA
>JBEBGK010000953.1:0-2052 GCA_040081515.1 Chthoniobacteraceae bacterium | reverse complement strand
GATCATCCGCGACAGCCCTTCGTACTCCTGCCGCGGCGCATCCTCGAAGCGGGCACCGTGCCGGCGCGGCAGGATCCACGTTTCGAACGGGAACCGCGGCGCGTACGGCGAAATGGCGACGACGTCAGCGTCTTCCTGAATGACGCGCCGCTCGGCCGCAATCTCCTGCCGGATGATGTCGCAGAAGACGCATCGCTCCTTCGCGCCAAAGTGCTGCTTGGCGCCGTCCAACTCCTCGCGCACGAAGTCGGGAACGATCGGCAGTGCGATGAGCTGCGAGTGCGAGTGCTCGAGCGAAGCGCCGGCCGCCGCACCGTGATTCTTGAAGATCAGGATGTACCGAAACCGGCGGTCCTTCTTCAGGTCCAGAATCCGTTCACGGAACGCCCACAGCACCCGTTCGATCTCGAGCTCCGACATCGTCGCCAGCGTCTTGGCATGGTCGGGATGCTCGATGACGACCTCGTGGGCGCCAATGCCATTCATCCGGTCGAACAGTCCCTCACCCTCGCGATCGAGCATGCCCTCAACCTGCAGCGCCGGAAATTTGTTCGGCACGACGCGGACGTCCCAGCCCGGCGAGTTGGGCCCTCCCCCGTTGTTGCGGTACGCGAGCACCTCCGGTGGCGTCATGTCCTCGTGCCCATGGCAGAACGGACAGTAGTCGCCGGCAAAAGTCGTGGATTTCTCGATTCGGAAGTCGTTCGGACGCTTGCGCCGCCCGGTTGAGATGATGACCCACCGGCCAGTGACAGGATCTTTGCGGAGTTCAGGCATCGTCTCGGGACTCGGGACTCGGGACTCGGGGTTCGAGGTTCGGGACTCGGAATTCGAGGCTCGGGGTTCGGGA
The DNA here is from genome assembly GCA_040081515.1 of Chthoniobacteraceae bacterium. Classification (GTDB taxonomy): domain Bacteria; phylum Verrucomicrobiota; class Verrucomicrobiia; order Chthoniobacterales; family Chthoniobacteraceae; genus SXWH01. The sequence goes on along the minus strand of JBEBGK010000953.1, from coordinate 1,202 downwards.
CTCGGGATCCGCGACCCAGCGATTCTACCCCGAGGCGTCGAAGGCGTTCTGGAACACTTCCACCTCCGGTCCTTCCTGGCCGACGTGGACGGCCACCACGTCGAAACGGCAAGGCCGCGTGCTGCATCCGTGTCTGACCAGGAAATCGCGCGCGGTCGCGACAATTCGGCGGCGTTTGAGCGCGGTCACCGCTTCGGCGGGCGGCCCATAGCGCAATCCGTCCCGAGCCTTGACCTCCACGAACACCAGCGTCCGGCCATCGATCGCGATGATGTCGATTTCGCCACAGCGCCGGCGATACCGCCGCGCAAGAACCGCGTAGCCCCGTCGCTGCAGCTCCTGAACTGCGAGATCCTCGCCAATTTCGCCCAGGCGCAGGCGCTCTCCGGACATGCTCTGTCCCGCCGAGCAAGCGGGGGGCCAGCCTACCGCGCCGCGGACGCCTCGCCGAGCGCCTCGTCGAAGAGGCGCACGGCCGTGTCTGCCTGCTCCCTGGTGAGGATGAGCGGCGGCGAGAAGCGGATGGCGTTTTTCCCAGCGCCGAGTATCAGCAGGCCGCGCCGGAACGCCGCGTTGACAACCGCGTCGCGCTCCTGCGTGGCCCGCTCCTTCGTCTCTCGATCGCGCACCAGTTCTACTCCGACCATGAGGCCGCGCCCGCGCACGTCGCCGATCAGCCGATGCTTGTCCATCAGCGCGCGCAATCCCGCCAACAGGTGCGCGCCGACCTGCGCGGCGTTGGCCATGAGCGACTCGCGCAGCAACTTCACCGTGGCGAGCGCCGCGGCACACGACACCGGGTTGCCGCCGAAAGTCGACGCGTGTGTGCCGGGCGGCCACGTCATGAGGTCCGCGCGCGCGACGGACACGCCGAGCGGCATCCCAGACGCAATCCCCTTCGCAATGGCCACGATGTCCGGCTTCACGCCGTTGTGCTCGATCGCGAACATCTTGCCGGTACGCCCCATGCCGGACTGCACTTCGTCGGCGATGAGCAGGATGCCGTGCTCCTTGGTGAGCTCGCGGAGGCGCGTCATGAAGACATCGGGCGCGACAACATAGCCGCCTTCACCCTGGATCGGTTCGACGAGCACCGCCGCCACCTCGTCTGGCGACACGAGGTGCAGGAACAGCTGATGGTCGATGAAGTCGAGGCACTCCGCCGCGCACGACTCCGGCTGGAGATTCAGCGGACAACGGTA
>JBEBGK010000114.1:0-8071 GCA_040081515.1 Chthoniobacteraceae bacterium | reverse complement strand
ACTGAGAACGCTGCCCCAGCGCCACCCGCGCCGAGGGCGGTCAACCCGCCTTCGAAAGCCCCGGCGCAGTCCGTGAAGCCGGGGAAGTTCCTCGAGCGCATCGAGGCGGCGCTCAAGAAATGGCTCGGGCCGAAGCCCATCAGCCGGAAGCTGACCGCGATCACGATGCTGGTATGCACGGCGGCGCTTGTGTTGTCGGCCGTGGCGTTCTTTGCGTTCGATCTCGTCACGCATGTGCTCGCCACCCGGGGCTCGCTGGCGTCGCTCGCGAAGGTCGCGGCAGAAAACAGCCGGGAACTCCTGATCGAGCAGAAGCCCGCGTCCACGGTGCGGAAGCTCGATGCGCTCATGGCTTACCCGGGGATCACTGGAGCGACACTTTACCGGTCGGACGGGCGGGCGCTGGCCACCTCCAGCCAGGCGGCCGATTCGAAGCTTCCCGCGCAGGTGGATCCGGAATCGGCCGAGGGCTCGAGCATCGGGCTCACGCGATTCCGGCACTTCGAGCCGGTGCGCGACGGGCAGAAAATCCTGGGGACCCTTGCGGTGGAGATCGGCATCGGCAATCTGTGGGTGCGGCTGCGTAATTACGCGATCATCACCGGCATCGTCTTCATCATCGCCAGTCTCGCGGCGCGGCTGCTCCTCGGGCGGCTGCAGGGGATGGTGGCGGATCCGATCGTCGAGCTCGCCGGGGTGGCGGACACGGTGGCGCGGGAAAACAACTACGCACTGCGGGCGGAGAAGCGCAGCGAGGACGAGGTGGGTCATCTCGTGGAGACCTTCAACAACATGCTCACGGAGATCCAGAAACGGGACGCGGCGATCAGCGAGGCGCATGCGGATATGGAGTCGAACGTGCTGGCGCGGACCAGCCAGCTCCAGAAGGAGATCGAGGATCGACGGCAGGCCGAGGATGCGCTGAAGGACTCGGGACTGGCATACCGGAATCTTTTCGAAAACAACCCGATGCCCATGTTCGTCATGGACCTCGAGACGCTCGATTTCGTCGCGGTGAACAACGCGGCCATCCGGCATTACGGCTACAATCAGGAGGCGTTCGAGATGCTCTCGCTGCCGATGATCACCGAGGGCGCGGAGCCGCTGGCCGTCGAGCGCGCGTTCCGCAGCAATGCGAAGTCCTTTGACGCCGGCGAATGGAAGCACCGCAAGAACAACGGCGAGATCATCGAGGTGCAGCTCACCGCCCATGCGATCGTGTTTGCCGGGAAGGTGACGAAGATCGTGCTTGCGAACGATGTGACCGAGCGCAACCGCGCGCAGCGGCAGTTGGAGGAGATGCACAAGCAGCTCATGGATGCATCGCGGCAGGCGGGCATGGCGGAAGTGGCCACCGGGGTGCTTCACAACGTCGGCAATGTGCTCAACAGCGTGAATGTCTCCGCCACGGTGCTCGGGGACAGTGTGCGCAAGTCGAAGGCCGCCAGCATCCGGAAGGTGGCCGACCTGCTGGACGCGAACAAGGCGGACCTGCCGGCATTTTTCGGCAATGGCGGGAAGGGGCAGATGCTGCCCGGTTACCTCACGACGCTTGCGCAGCAGATCGAAACCGAGCAGCAGGGGCGCCTCGGCGAGATCGATCAGCTTTCGAAGAACATCGCGCACATCAAGGAGATCGTGGCGATGCAGCAGACCTACGCGAAGGTCTCCGGGGTCATGGAGAATTTCGCGACGCAAACCCTGCTGGATGAAGCGTTGCGCCTGGCCTCCTCGGAGCTCACGCGGCAGGAGGTGCAGGTGGAAATCCAGTGCCCCAAGACCCTGCCCGAGGTGTGCGTGGACCGGCACAAGGTGATGCAGATTCTCGTGAACCTCATCACCAACGCGCGCCAGGCGATGGAGAAGAATCCGCAGGGCGAAAGGAAACTGACCGTCGCGGCCGCCTACGATGGCGGCGAGCATGTGAACGTGACGATCCGCGACACCGGCTGCGGCATCCCGCAGGAGAATCTCACACGCATTTTCAACCACGGTTTCACCACGAAGGACTCCGGCCACGGGTTCGGGCTGCACAGCGCCGCCAACGCTGCGAAGGAGATCGGCGGCCGCCTCACGGGAACCAGCGAGGGCCCGGGTCACGGCGCTGCCTTCACGCTGGAACTCCCCTTGAAAGAACAGCCCGTCGCCCAGAAAGCCGCATGAACTCCGCGCACCCATGACCTCGAACAACCGACGCATTCTCATCATCGACGACAACCGGGCGATCCACGAGGACTTCACGAAGATCCTGGGCCCGGCCGAGACACCGAACTCGAACCTGTCCGCTTTCGAGGATGAATTGTTCGGCGAGACCGCGGCCGTGCCGGTGAAGGAGGGATTCGAGATCTCCTCCGCCTTTCAGGGCCAGGATGCGCTGGAGATGGTGCTCGCGGGCGAGACGGAGGGACGGCCGTTTGCGATGGCTTTTGTCGATGTGCGCATGCCGCCGGGATGGGACGGCGTGGAAACCATCAGCCGGATCTGGGAGGCGTCGCGGAACCTGCAGACGGTGATCTGCACGGCGTATTCGGATTACTCCTGGGAGCAGATCATCGAGCGCCTCGGCAAGAACGACCGGCTGCTCATCCTGCGCAAGCCGTTCGACCCTGTGGAGGTCCAGCAACTCGCGTGTAATCTGACCGAGAAGTGGAGCAAGCTCCAGCAGCCGGTCGCCGCGGTGTCGTAGCCCACGCGGGCGGATCAGCGTTCCGCAGTGCGGTTACTTCGGTTGACCCCTTCTGGATTCGGGGGTAAAAGCTGGGACCGTGTTGCGCCCCACTCGAATCCTCGTCCCCGTCCTGCTGCTCGCTGCTGTTGCGTCTGCTCAGGTTACCCCCCCGATCCCACTGCGGCCCGGATTTCCCAACGTGCCAGTGGCACAGGTCTCGCCGAATGCCCCGCCGCCAACCCTCCCGGGCGCCCAGCCCCCGGCAGCGGCTCCGGTGCCGGCAGCGGCTCCCGCACTTCCCGTCCCGGCAGGCGCCGAGCCCACGGTGCCGCTGCAGTTTCTCGATACCGACGTAAAGGACGTCCTCGCGCTCTACGAGCGGTGGACGGGGCGCCGACTGATCTACAGCACGCAACTGGTCGGACCGATCCGCATTTTTGTCTCCGGGCAGGTCCCGCAGTCCGAGGCGGTGAAGATTGTCGAGATGAGCCTGGCCATCAATGGCTTCTCCATCGTCCCCAGCGAGGACCCGAAAATCTGGAAGGTCACCGGCGTCGGCATGAATCCCAAGCAGGTCGGCATCCCGTTTGTGGACCGGGAGGAGATGCTTCCCGCTGGCGAGCAGATGGTGATGTATCTTTTCAAGCTCAAGAATGCGGACCCCACCGAACTCGCGCAGACGATCCAGTCCGGCATCCTGGCTGCCAGCCAGACCGGCGGCTCCGGCATCGTCGCGCTGCCGAGGGCGCAGTCGCTCCTGGTCACGGAGAATACGAACATCATCCGCACGCTGATCACCATCGTGCGGGCGATCGACGTCGAGCCGGCGGAGGTGGTGAGCGAGTTCATCACGCTGGAGCACGCGCAGGCCGAGGAAGTGGTGACCGCGCTCGAGAAGCTCTTTGAAAAGCAGCAACAGGCGGGCACGACCCCGGGTATTCCCGGGCAGCCGCGCGTACAACGCACGACCGTGCCCACGCCGGGCGTCCCGGTTCCGGGTGGCGCGCCGGTGCAGGAGGGGAATGTGGCAATCGAGATCAACGGCGGCACCTCGGGCATCGGGCCCACGGAGGACAACATCGTCATCGGCAAGGTGCGCATCACCGCGGACAAGCGGACGAACCGGATCCACATCGTCTGCCGCCCGGTGAACCTCAAGCTCATCCGCGCGCTCATCACGGAATACGACGCCCACGTGCCGCTCGCCCCGCCGGCCGTGCGCCCCCTCCGCTACCGTCCCGTCGAGGAGGTCATCGACGCGGTGGTCGCGGCGGTGTCGGATCCGGGTGACAAGAGCGCCGCTGGCGGCACCTCGGCCGGAACGACCCCGCGCCCGGGCGGGCAGAACCCCGTCCAGAATCAGAACAACAACCGCTCGACCGGCACGGATCGCTTTGGCTCCTCCAGTTCCGGCGACGGATCGAGCGGCGCCCTCGGCGAATCGCTCTCGACCGCCGAGCGGGATACCCAGCCCATCACGCAGCAGGTGGGAAAAAGCACCATCATCGGCGACAAGCGCGCCAACAGCATCATCGTCATCGGACCCGCGGATGTGACGGAGAAAATCTTTGCGCTCATCGACAAGCTGGACGTCCGGCAGGCGCAGGTGATGATTCACACGGTCATTGGCGAACTCAGGCTCACGGACAACGAGCAGTTCGGGCTCGAATACATCCTTCGCAACGGGGGTCTGCTGCCTGCCACCACGACGACGGGCACCGGCACGGGGACTGCGACCACGACGACTTCCTCGGTCGGCTTCAACAACAGCGGACAGGCCGTCTTGGATCTCAACAGCCTGCTGCGACAGAGGGACATCACCAAAATCCTCACGGCGGGCGGCGGCGGCTTCAGCGGGTACATCGCTGCGGGCTCGGCCTTCGCTGCCGCGTTGCGCACGCTCGAATCGTCGAACCGTTTCACGGTCATCAACCGCCCGACGATTTTCACCAGCAACAACAAGCGGGCCATCATCACGGCTGGCGAGGAAGTCCCCGTCCCCACGAACATCAACAGCCAGTTCGGCAACGCCGCCACGGTGGGAACCGTCAATTCGCAGAGCCAGATTCAGTTCAAGCCCATCGAACTCCGGCTCGAAGTCCTGCCTTTGATCAACAGCGAAAACGAGGTCTCCCTCGAGATCGTCCAGAACGTCTCCGAGCGGGCCGGCACCACGCGCATCGACAACAACGACATCCCCAACATCTCCCGCCGCGCGCTGAAGACCTACGTCACCGTCCCCTCGAGCGGCACGCTCGTCCTCGGCGGCCTGATCAAGGAGAGCAACGACGTCACCCGGAGCGGCTTTCCGAAGCTCGTCAATCTTCCCCTGGTCGGCCCGCTCTTCGGGAACAAGACGAAGGCCAAGGTGCGCACCGAATTGATCGTGCTCATGCGCCCGATCGTGACCGTCGGTCCGAGCGAGGTCACGGCCCTGCGTGAGAAGACGCTGGAGACATTCAACATTCCGCCCGACCTCGAAGGGGCCATCATGCCCGAGGGCATCCGCGAGCATGTGAAGCCCGTGAAGCCCGCTGCGCTCCGCCCCTCCGTGCCGGCGCTCCGCGAGGAGGGTGGCGGCTCGCGCAGGAGATGAGCCAGCTTCCCGCCCTGCTCAATGCGCTGATCGCCAGCGGCATCCCGGATGCCGACGCGGCGGAATTGCTCGCCATCAAGCCGCCTGCCGGCAGCACGTGGACGGTCGAGGTGCTCAATTCCGGCAAGGTCGATGAAGCGCGGCTGACCGCCGAGCTGGGAAAGATTTTCCGGACGCCCGTCGAGCCCATCGACGCTGCAAAGATCGACCGGCAGGTCCTCCAGCTTTTGCCCGGCCGGTTCGTCTTCAAGCACCACATCCTCCCCATTTCTGCCCCGGAGGAGAACACCGTGCGTCTCGCCACGTACGACGTCTTCAACCAGACGGCCCGCCGTCTCGCGCAGCAGCAGCTCGGCGCGAGAAAGATCCAGTGGCAGCTCACGCCGCGCGGCCAGCTCCTCCGCGCGCTCCGCACCGCCTACGGCGTCGGCGCGGACACGTTCGAGGAAATCCTCAAGAACAACCGCGCCTACGAGAGCATCGAGTCCGACACCGCCCTCGACATCACCAGCGACGACCCCGAGGCCAGCGTCGTCAAATTCGTCAACCAGGTGATCCGGGAGGCCATCATCGAGCGCGCCACGGACATCCACGTCGAGCCGCTCGAGAATGATCTGCGCATCCGGTATCGCGTGGACGGCATCCTCCACGAGGTCGCCGTCCCTCCGCAGCTCCGTGTCCTCCAGAGCGCCATCATCTCCCGCTTGAAAGTGATGGCCCACATGGACATCGCCGAGCGCCGCCTGCCGCAGGACGGCCGCATCAATCTGCAGACGGGGTCGGGCGCCATTGACGTCCGCGTCTCCACCATTCCCACCGTGAATGGCGAGAGCATCTCGCTCCGTCTTCTCTCCCGCACCGAGACGCTCACCTTCGGCCTCGATCGCCTCGACATGGGCGCGAGGCAGATGGCGGACATGAAGCGGATGCTCGCGCAGCCCAACGGCATCATCCTCGTGACGGGCCCCACCGGCAGCGGCAAGAGCACCTCGCTCTACTCGTTCCTCTCGTCCATCAACCAGCCCTCGCGTCGTATCATCACCGTCGAGGAACCCGTCGAATACCGGCTCCCCGGCATCTCGCAGATCGATGTGAAGGCGGAAATCGGCCTCACCTTTGCCAACGGGCTCCGCGCGATCCTCCGCCAGGATCCGAACATCGTCATGGTCGGCGAAATCCGCGACTTCGAGACCGCCGAGATCTCCATCCGCGCCGCGATGACGGGCCATCTCGTCTTTTCCACGCTCCACACGAATGACGCCGTGAGCGGCATCACCCGTCTGCTCGACATGGGCATCGAGCCGTTCCTCCTCGCCAGCGTCGTGCGCTGCTTCCTCGCGCAACGCCTCGTCCGCACCATCTGCCCCGACTGCCGCGCCGAGGCCACGTACGACCCGGATTATCTTCGTGCGAATGATTTCACCACCGCGCCCGGCACCAAGTTGTACAAGGGCACCGGCTGCGACACGTGCCGCCAGACCGGCTACCGTGGACGCGCCGCCATCTTCGAGGTCTGCCTCGTCACCGAGGGGCTCCGCCGGATGATCATCCGCAAGGAAACCGGCAGCGCGCTCAAGGCCCGCGCCATCCAGGACGGCATGGAAAGTTTGCGCACCGACGGCTGGCGCCGTGTGCTCAAGGGCCAGACCACCGTCGAGGAAATCGTCCGCGTCACCCAAGCCGACGAGGCGATCACCGAGACGGACTGAATCGCGGCGGCTACCGCTTGTTCCAGTAGATCTTCACATTCTTCGTCGCGCGACCGGACGCGACGATGTCCAGCTTTCCATCGGCGTCGAGATCGGCGAGCACGAGATCCTCGCAGGCCATCGTGTTGTCGTCGATGAGGTGCTGCGTCCATTGCTCGCCCTTCTCGTCGGGGACGAACATCTTGATGCCCACCTTCGCTGCCTTCGTCTGCATCGCCCGCCAGCCGACGACGATCTGGTCGCGGCCCAACCCGAGCACATCGCCGCAGGCAAGCGCGTGACCGTCGGCCAGTGTCGCATCGAGGACCATCCGGGGCGGGGTTGTGTCCTTCGGGTTGTCGGAACCCTCGCGGTAGATCGCGAGGGCATTGCCATGCATCGGCTCGATGGCGGCGCCGAAGGGAACCAACTTTTCTCCTTGCGCCAGCAAGCCGAACCGCACTTCCCCCGCACCGGGCAGCGGAGGCGAGTACTTCGAGTGATCGACAGCAAGGTTCGATTCCCAGCCCCCGGCTGTCTGCTGGATTGCTTCGATTCCTTCGCGACCGCCGATCATCATCACCTCCCCCGTCGCACCCGGTAGCGTCAACACGTCGAAATTATGCGTCGCGTGCAGTGAATCGCTCACGACCACGGCCTTCCACTCGTCGCGCGGGTTGGCAGGCATCCGGTAGGCAAGCGTCTTCACGCCAACGCCCTCGCCCTTCTTGTTGCCGCGTCCATGCAGCGGCGCGACGACGAGATCGAACTTTCCATCCTCGCGCTTCACCCACTTCATCCGGTGCGTCGTCGGTTCGACGCTTGGAAACTTCACCGCCTCCCATTTCTGCGTCCGGTCCGCGGGCGGGATGAGGTAGAAGACCGCGCCGCTGTTCACCGTGTCGCCGGGATTCCACTCGGCGCCGACGGCGATCTCGCATTTCCCGTCGCCATCGATGTCGCGCGCGGCCATGCACACGTTGTCGTTCTCGGTGAGGTTCTCCGCGAGGATGAACTTGTCCCACGCCGCGCCGCGCTTGCCCGGATTGCGGTACCACACGAACTGCTTTTTGTCCGCGAGCAGGACATCGGGCCGCTTGTCACCGTCCACGTCCGCGA
>JBEBGK010000952.1:0-2053 GCA_040081515.1 Chthoniobacteraceae bacterium | reverse complement strand
GCCCGCGGGCACGTCGCGCCGCAACGATACGCTCGATGTGTGGATTGATTCCGGCGTCTCGCATCAGGCTGTGACCTCGCGACATCCGGAGCTGAAGGCGTGTGGCGGGGTTGCCGACGTTTATCTCGAAGCGACCGACCAGCATCGCGGCTGGTTCCAGTCGTCGCTGATGACCTCGGTCGCGCTGACGGGACATGCGCCGTACAAGACGGTCATCACCCACGGCTTTGTCGTGGACAAGGACACGAAGAAGAAAGTCAGCAAGAGCGACCAGGGCACCTACAAGAAGCCGATGGAGGCCGAGTATTTCGTCGGCAAATACGGCGCGGACATCGTGCGGCTGTGGGCGGCGAGCGTGGAGTTCACGAACGACGTGCCGTTTTCCGAGGACGGCTTCGCGCGGACGAGCGAGGCGTATCGCAGCTTCCGCAATGTGCTGCGCATCCTGCTCGCGAACATCGCGGGCTTTGAGCCGAAGGGCAGCGAAGACGCGAAGGGCTCCACGACCGTGGATAGGTGGGTGCTGTCGAAATTGCAGGGCGTCATCGCGACGTGCCGCACGGCATACGAGGCCTACGACTTCCGCCGCGTGTTCGAGACGCTGAACCAATTCTGCACCGTCGAACTGAGCGCGCTCTACGTGGACATCACGAAAGACCGCCTCTACTGCGACGCGGCGAATTCACCGCGTCGCCGGGCGACACAAGCCGTCATGCACGCGTGCTTCGACGCCGTCGCAAAACTCCTCGCGCCCATCCTTGCCTACACCGCTGACGAAGCGTGGGAATTCGCCGGACACACGACGAGCATCCACATTGAAACGTTGCCCGAGGCGAACGCCGCGCTCCGCGACGAGGCGCTGGAGCGCGAGGTGGAGGAATGGCTGAAGCTGCGCGGCGTGGTGATGCAGCAGGCCGTGGAGCCCGCGCGGCAGGCGAAGACGCTCGCGAAATCACTGGAAGGCAGCGTGACTCTGACCGTCGGGGAATCCGCGCGCGCGGCCCTGGAGGCGAAGCGTGCGGAGTTGGAGGAGTTCTTCATCATCAGCGATCTCACGCTCGTGGCTGGCGGGGAGTTGAAGGCCACTGTAGTCCGCTCTTCACACAAGGGCTGCGCACGGTGCTGGCGCTATCTTCCGACCGTCGGGGCGGACGAATTGTGCGACCGGTGCAGCGCGGTGCTCGCGAAATGAGCGTGGCCGCGAATCGCGCCTTCTGGCGACGGGGAGTCGCGCAGCGATGAAATTTCTCCTCGCGATCGTGCTTCCCGCATACCTGCTGGATCAGGCGACGAAGTGGTGGGCGCTCAGTCATTTCGCCCTCGTGCCGAGCCCGGAGAACCTGGAGCGTTTCCCCGAGGTTTGCGCGCGCACGGCGCATCTGCCCGAGGCGCTGGATGTCATCCCGGGCTGGTTCCAACTCGTGTATTGGGCGAACACCGGCGCGGCCTTCAGCATCGGGCGTGGGAACAACTGGTTCTTCATCCTCCTGTCGTTCGCGACCCTGGCGGGGCTGGTCATCGCGTGGGCGAAGAAGCTCTTCGCCGACGCGCCGTCGCGTTGGGGCGTGGCGCTGCTCATGGCGGGCATCCTTGGAAATGTGACGGACCGCCTCATTCACCGGCACGTCGTGGATTTCCTGCTCGTCGATCTCCACGTGCGCTTCGCGAACCCGTGGCCGGCATTCAATGTCGCGGATTCCTGCATTTGCGTGGCGGCGGGGCTTTTTGTGATTGCGGCGTTCAAGGACGCCCGCAAGCCGCGCTGAACTGCCTCCTTGGACGTGCCGGTTTTTTGCCGGTGGACCGCCGTCCTTGCCAGAAGGGGGAGGGGCCGCTAGGATCCGCGCCCTTTCATTTTATGAGCAGAGAGCCATCCAAGCATCCCGGGTCACTTCATCGCCGCTGGTCACGAACGGTCGTGGACGGCGCGGAGCGGGCGGCGAGCCGCGCGATGCTGCATGCGGTGGGATTTGCCCGGGAGGATTTCAAGAAGTCGCAGGTCGGCATCGCGAGCACGTGGAGCATGGTGACGCCTTGCAATATGCACATCGAC
>JBEBGK010000951.1:0-2054 GCA_040081515.1 Chthoniobacteraceae bacterium | reverse complement strand
GGGCCGGGCTTTTTGCCCGCGGCGTTCCAAGGCACCGACTTCAACGCCACGCAGCCGCTGCGCAACCTCTCTCGTCCATCCGAATTTTCACCCGCGACCGATCGCGCCACGCGCGAATTCATCGCCACGCTGAACCGGCATCACCTCGAGCGCTTCCCCGGCGATTCGGAACTCGCCGCGCGCATCTCCAGCTACGAACTCGCCGCGCGCATGCAGCTCTCGGTCCCGGAAGTCGCCGACATCTCCTCGGAGCCCGCGCACATTTTGAAAATGTATGGCGCGGATCAGTCAGGCGATCCCGTGAAGGACCTCAAGGCCGCCTACGCACGCAACTGCATCCTCGCCCGACGCCTCGTGGAAAAGGGCGTGCGCTTCGTGCAGCTCTTCAACGGCGCCTACCAGACCGGTGGCGAAGGCGTGAGCAATTGGGACGGCCACAAGTCGCTCCAGCCGCAATACGTGAAGCACGGCGAAGTCATGGACCAGCCCACCGCCGCGCTCCTTGCCGACCTGAAGCAGCGCGGCCTGCTCGCCGATACACTCGTCGTGTGGTGCACGGAATTCGGCCGCATGCCCACCTTCCAAAAAGGCGCGAGCGGACGCGACCACAACCCGAACGGCTTCACCGCATGGCTCGCCGGCGCAGGCGTGAAGCGCGGGTTCAGCTTCGGCGCGACGGATGAATTCGGCTACAAGGCCGTCGAGAACGTCGCGACCGTGTATGACTTCCACGCCACGATCCTCGACATCCTCGGCCTCAACCACGAGCGCCTGTCCTTCTACCACAACGGCATCGAGCGCCGCCTCACCGATGTGCATGGGCATGTGATCAAGGACATGCTCGCGTGATGAATCGCAAGTGTTTGAAGCCTGACCATAGGCGCGGGCATGGAATCGGACTACCGCTGCACGATGCATACAGCGACTCATAGGGATGCATGGACTTCCGACGCGGAAATCGCTCACCCTCCGGGTGAATGGCTTGCTCGACCCATTCCTCCGGCATGTCGTTTATTCGCTGCGCCCATCGTGTGCCTGTGGTTTGCGGTGAGTGCTTTCGCCGCTCCGGTGGATTTCGTGCGCGATGTGCGGCCGATTTTTGAAAAGCACTGCATCGAGTGCCACGGGGAGAAGAAGCAGAAATCCGGGCTGCGGCTCGATGTGAAGGCGGCAGCACTCAGAGGCGGGGACAATCACTCGCCGGACATCATTCCCGGCAAGGCAAAGGAAAGTCCGCTGATGAAGATGGTGCTCAGCGAGGACAAGGACGAGCGGATGCCGCCGAAGGGCGAGCGCCTCTCCGCGGCGCAGGTCGCCACGCTGACGGCGTGGATCGATGAAGGTGCCGTGTGGCCCGATGGCGTGGATGTAGTGACGCTGAAGGACAAGCGGGATCACTGGAGCTTCAGGCCGCTCAAAGTGGCTTCGGCTTTAGCCGAAATGATGCGGCTAAAGCCGCAGCTACTTTCCATCGACGGCTTCATCGATGCCAAACTTGCCGAGTCTGGCCTTCATCGTTCGCCTCCCGCTGCTCCCGTGGAATGGCTGCGTCGCGTGACCTTCGACCTCACGGGTCTGCCGCCCGCACCGGAGGAAGTGGAGGCGTTCCTGAAAACGCGGGACCACGCCGCGGTCGTCGAGCGGCTGCTCGCATCTCCACGCTACGGCGAACGCTGGGCGCAGCATTGGCTCGATGTCGTGCGCTACGCAGACACGCATGGCTTCGAGGTGAATACCGAGCGTCCGAATGCGTGGCCTTACCGCGACTATGTAATCGATGCCTTCAACGCCGGCACACCGTATGACCGTTTCATCAAGGAGCAAATCGCCGGTGATGCGCTCGGCAAGGATGCGGCGACAGGTTTCCTCGTGACGGCGTCGGTGTTGCTGCCGGGTCAAATCGGCAAGGACGAGCCATCGAAACGCCTCGCGCGTCAGGATTCGCTCGATGAGATGGTGAACAACATCGGCCAGACCCTCCTCGGTCTCAGCGTCGGCTGCGCGCGCTGTCACGATCACAAGTTTGATCCCATCACCGCGAAGGACTACTATGC
>JBEBGK010000950.1:0-2054 GCA_040081515.1 Chthoniobacteraceae bacterium | reverse complement strand
AGATGCTCGTGAGCACTTGCAGCGCGCGCAGGGCATCTCCGCCGTACCAGAGCCATCCGGCAAATGCGGCGGTCGCGATGGCGAGCACGACGAGCAGGTAGATGCGGATGAAACGCTCCAGCCCGCGCTGCCGGCGATCGGCGCGCGGAGTGGCGTCGAGCAGACGCGCCAGCATGCTCTCATGCCACGGCTCGGCGGCTTCGAGTTCGATCGGTTCGCGGCTGAGATTCACGGCGCCGCCGGGGATCAATTGTCCGTGACGCGCGGTCCGCGCTTCGCTCTCGCCGCTGATCCACTCCATGCCGAGCGTCGCCGCCGGGCTGAGGAGGATCGATTTCACCGGCACCACCTGGCCGGGCGTGACGCGGAAGCGCTCGCCGCGGTCGGGATGCGGGACGGTGAATTGCTGGTCGAGCAGACGGTTGCGATTCGCGGCGACGGCGGCCTCCTGCGTCCAGCGGCCCGCGAGCATGAGGAACGTGAAGACGGAGATGAAATCGAAATACACGAAGTCCGTGGCGCCGTTGCGCCACGCGATGAGCGAGCCCGCGTACGCCGCGATGAGGCCGAGCGAAATCGGCAGGTCGATGTGCAGCACGCCGTGCCGCAGGCTGTGCCACGTGCGTCCGAAAAAGTAGCTGCCGCCGACGAGAAAGCTCAGCGTGCTGCACGCAAAGGCGAGCTTGCTGAACATGCCCGCCAGTTCGAAGCCGGGCTCCATCCCGAGGTAGCCGGGCAGGGTGAAAAGCATCGCGTTCATCGCGAGCGCGGCGCACAGGCCGAGGCGGATCACGAGGCTGCGATTCGTCCGTTTGCCAGTGGCGGCGACGGGGCCGACGAGGTAGCCGAAGCTCTGGATTTCCCCCGCGAACGCGACCAACTCGAAGCGCCCCGGTTCCCATCGCAGGTGCAGCCGGCCGAGTGTCGGGTCCACGCGGATGGCGAGCGCACCGGGTTTCGTGTGGAAGAGTTTTTCGATAAGCCACACGCAGCCGATGCACGAGATGCCCTGCAGGTCGAGGTCCAGCGAGCCGCGATCGTCGCGTGCGATCTCTTCGAGCCACGTGTAGTCGCGCTGCTGGAAGACGACGGAGCGCACCGGAAACGTTGTGCCGTCCTGCAGTTCGTAAAATTGCGTGAGCCCTTTCTGCTGGATCAGGCTGTGGACGAATTCGCAGCCCGCGCAGCAGAAATCCGGGCGGTGCGCGGTCGGACGAAACCGCGTGCCGCAGTGGATGCAGACTTTTCCGGTGCTAGTAGCAGCAGTCATGGCCGGGGGCGAGCGAGCGCCAGACGAGCAGCCCCGCGCCGAGCAACGCGACGCCCTGTTGTGTGCGGAGCAGGATGGCCGTGCCGCCCTGCTGGAGGCGGAGGAATTGCGACTGGATGATCCAGAAAAGCGGGATGGTCCCCGCGGCGAAACTCGCGAGAAGCATCGAGCCCTGCCACCACGAGCCGGTGAGGACGGCGACGCCGAACATGAGCCAGAGCGGTCCGCACGGGAGCAGCGGCGTGAGCCAGCCGAGCGAGCCGCTGAGTTTCACGCGCAGCAGGAGACGCGAGATGAAGCGCGGCTGCGGGATCTTTTTGTCGAGGCCAAACGCGACGAGCACGAGGATGATCGCGAGGGTCCACGGGACGAAGCGGGCGAAGTTGCTGTCGAGCACCGCGCGCGCGGACTGGCCGATCGCGCCGAGCAGCGCGCCGGTGATCGTGTACGAAACGAGACGGCTCGCGTGGTAGCCCGCCGGTTGCACGCGCATGGCGCAGGCGAGCGGGCCGCACATTCCCGCGCAGTGCAGGCTCGTGACGAGGCCGGCGACGAACGCTGCCAGCGGAGTGGTGGTGGCGCTAACGTCCATGCGTGAGCGGGACTTCGGGGTCCTTGTTCTTGATGGCGATCACCACAGCCGTGGTGATCGCCGCGATGAATGCGGCGTATCCGAAGACGATCCAGAGCCAGGGGCGTTTCTTCATGATGCGAGCGATGTGAAGATGCGGTGTTCTGCGTTTGGGTAGGGTGGGCGTCCCGCCTGCCGTGCTGCGCGTCCCGC
>JBEBGK010000949.1:0-2056 GCA_040081515.1 Chthoniobacteraceae bacterium | reverse complement strand
CCCGGCGAACGTCCACGGGCGTGCGAATGTCTCTCGGCGTTCGGATGTATTCCGCGGGACGCGGATTACGGCAGGCGGGACGCCCACCCTACCCGAACACATCCGTCCTGTTTGCCTCGGCCAACGGCGGATTGCGCGTCTCGTTGTCATGTCACATTCCATGGCCGGGTCCGAGGAAAGTGGCGGTTTTTTCGAGCGTGATTTTTCCGTCGGCGCTGATGACGCGGATGCGCAGCGGGAATTCCCCGTGGCCCGCGCCCATCTTCGAGCGCGGATACGTGAACACGACGGGCGCAAGCTTCTCGCCGAGCGCATCCACGACGATTGCGGATTCGGTGCCGCTCACGGTGAGGCCGGGCGGCGGGTCCGGGACTTCGAGGCGGAATGCGGCGGGTTCGTTGCGTTTGTTGAGCACGCGAATGAAGAACTGATTCCGCACTTCGTCTCCCGCGAGGAAATACGGCGAGCCGGTCATCCGCACGAGCGTGATGGTCACGGGCTTGAACGTGCTGAACGAGTAGCTCATGACCGCTGCACCGAGGAGCAGGAGGAAGGTGTAGGCGATGAGGCGCGGACGGATGATTTTCTTCGGCTTTCGCTCGAGGCCGTTCATCGAGTCGTAACGCACGAGGCCGCGCGGGCGCTCGATCTTTTCCATCACTGCATCGCACGCATCCACGCACGCGGCGCAGCCGATGCACTCGAGCTGCAGGCCCTGGCGGATGTCGATGCCGGTCGGGCACACCTGCACGCAGCGGCGGCAGTCGATGCAATCGCCGGCGCCCGCGGTGCCCTTTTTTCCACGCGGCTCGCCACGCTTTTCGTCGTAGCCGATGATCATCGTGTCGTCGTCCGTGAGCGCGCTCTGGATGCGGCCGTACGGGCACATGATGATGCAGAACTGCTCGCGGAACCACGTGAAGTCGAACCACAGCGCGCCGGTGACCGCGAAGACGAAGACAAACGCGGCCCAGTTCTCGCGCGGCGAGTGGCGCATCATCTCGTAGAGCTTCGGCAGCGAGACGAAGTAGGAGAGGAAAACGTGCGCGATGAGGAAGGCGAACAGTCCGGTGAGGATGAGCGTCGTGCCACGCTTGAGGGTCTTCTCCCCGGTCCACGGCATGTCGTCGAGCCGCTTCCGTTGCGGCGCGTCACCCTCCAGCCGGCGCTCGATGAAGCGCACGATGTCGAGGAAGACCGTCTGCGGGCAGCCCCATCCGCACCAGATGCGGCCCAGCAGCGCGGTGATGTAGAAGAGCGAAAACCCGAGGCCCGTGATGACGAAGAACGCCAGCCACAAGTCCTGCGTGACGAACGTGAACCCGAACAGGTGGAACTGCCGGTGCGCGACGTCGAGGAACACCGCCGGGTGTCCGTTGATCGGAATCCACGGCAGCAGCACATACACCGCCATGATGAGCAGCCCGACGATCGCCCTGGCCGACGTGAACCGGCCGGCGACGTTCGCCGGATGGATGAACCGGCGCGAACCGTCGTCGTTGATTGTGGTGACGGAGTCGCGGGTAGGCTTGACGGGCGCGGTGGCCATCGGCGCTCCTACTTCCCCGGCGCCGGGGCGGTGGGCATGATGGGCGTCCAGCCGGCGACCTTGATGATTTCCTCGCCCTGCTGGTGGTGGCTCATGATGTAGGCGGTCGTCTCGATGATCTTCTGCCGGCCGAGGACGGGGCCCCACGGGGTCATGCCTTTGGCGGTGACGCCCTCGGTGATGGTCTTCATGATTTCCTCGGGCGTGCCGCCGTGGATCCATTCCTTGTCCACGAGGTTCGGGCCGATCTGGCCGAGCATGTCCGGGCGATGACAGGCGCTGCACAGGGTGACGAAGGTCGTCTTGCCCGCCTCGACCAAGGCCGGATCCTTGCTCATTTTCCAGAGCGTGTCGTTGTTGACGACGGTCGATCCTTTTTGCGCCTCGGCCTGCGCGGCTTTTATCTCCGCGAGCACGGCCACGGCGGGGTCGGTGCCGAATTTCCACTCGTGGTACCAGAACCAGTACCCGATGGAGAAAATGATCGCACCGTAGAGGGTCATGAGC
>JBEBGK010000113.1:0-8080 GCA_040081515.1 Chthoniobacteraceae bacterium | reverse complement strand
GGTGAACCCTGCGCGGCTCAGAGGGCCGTTCTGAAAGGCAATGTCACTTTTTGATCCAGCCGACATCCACGAGGAAAGCGTCGGCTTCCGCGAGGGTCTTGTCGTAATACTCGGCGCGACGGAAGAAGGTGTGTTCCGCACCTTCGTAGCCGACCAGTTTGCACGGCCGGCCGGCCTTCTTCATCTCACTCTCGAACGCGACGACGGAAGCATAGGGGACCGTGGTGTCCGCTGTGCCGTGAAGGATCAGGGTCGGCGGCGTGTGCGGGCCGATGTGATGGGCCGGCGAGATCACCTCTGCCTCCACGCCAAACCGTTTGACGCTGAGCTTCCCCGGCCTGACCCCTGCGGGCTGCCAGCCCGCGATGGGAGCGAGCGTGCAGGCGGGGTTGAAGAGGATCATGGCGTTGGGACGTTCGTCGCTGCCGAAACCGCTGACCGTCCCGGTGGCGGCTGCGAGGTGACCGCCGGCGGAACCTCCGGACGCGGCAATCCTGTCCGGATCAATGCCGAGGCGCCCTGCATTTTCCCGGATCCAGGCGATGGCGGCCTTGGCGTCTTTCACGCATTCCACCACTTGCACACCGTGCCGGGACTCCACCCGGTAGTCGGCGGTGATGGCGATCATGCCGCGATTGGCAAAATGCCGTGCCTGTCTCTCGAACTGTTCCGGTGTGCCACCATGCCAACCGCCTCCGAAGAAGAACACCATCGCGGGCTTCTTCGCCTTCGGGTCCGACTCCCCGAAAATCCAAAGCTTCAGCTCGGTGGATCCGATCGTTCAGTAGGTCTCGACGCGGGCGTCCTTGAATGTGGGCGGATAGGAAGACCGGGCGAACAGCGGGGCGGCAAGAAGGCAAAGAAGCAGACGGATCATCCATTTCATAGGGGGCGGTGAATGGACGCTCCGCGGTTCAGGGAGAATGGCTTTTGCGTCGGGTTCATTTCGAGTGAGGCTAGGATCGCGGGAGCGGGTGTCAAAGGCGCTTTCCGAGCGGTGGCGATGGTCCAGGAAGGTCCGGCTGCCAGGAAATGGGTGTTCGCGCCCGCCACACTGCGGACGGCCAGGGCGGCGAGGCTGCGGTTCATGGTGACGACCATCCCGTAGTAGATCGGCACCGTGGCCTTGTCGGCGACGGATCAAATCAACGAGGCCAACGAACCGGGCTGCACGCTGGCTCCAGGATACTGAGCGAGAATTTGGCCTTTGAGGCTCCGCAGAAAATTGGCGGGACCGAATTCTGGCAGAAGGATTCGATGATTCGGTTTCTTCCCGTGGATTGACTCGTCCGTGACAATGAACGCGCCGGCATCGTAAAGGCGCGCGCCCACACTTTGTTTCATGAATATCTTGTAGCGATCGGCGTAGGACGGGCCTTCAAACCTCTCGATTTCATCACTTCCGGCCATACGAAAAGGCGGCATGGTCAGAAAGTGAGGTTGCCGGATTTCAACGGGTTTTCCGTCCGAGTCTGGTTGGTATTTACCGACGAAGAGATAGCCGAGCCACGGGCGCGGCTGCTGGCGTTCAAAGCCAGACTGACCGTAAGTGAACCAGAAGTCGTGCGCATTGCCGATACTCTCTTCGAGCCGGTTGTTCTGATTGTTGCCGATGCTCTTGTCCTGCGATTTGAACTCCACTGCGGCATAGAGCACGGGGCCGACCTCGTCACCTTTCGCAGGATGAAAGCGGCTGTTTGCCAAGACGATCAAATCCCAGTTCTTGGACGGGCGAAAGTAGGACGGGAGGATTGAAGGCTTGGCGGAAAAATGGTTACCGGCAAAGATGTGGGCCGGGTTTACTCGCAGCCCGACCAGAAAATCTCGAAGGGTGGTCGCAAATCCATCCATGGTTTTGCCATGAAGGTTCACATCGCGGGTGCCTCCCTGGCTCTTCTTGGATTTTGCGGTGCTCTTCGAGCTCCACCAATGTTTGACGGCGTTGTGAAAGAGTTCTGTTTCTGCTGGCATAGTCAAAGCGGGAGGGAATCAATCTGGTAGGCTTCCAGGGCAGCGCGCGTTGCAAGCGCCACGTCTTGTGTGTCGAAGGCTTGGCGGAGAGTCTCAGCGAGTTCGTGAGAGATGTTCTCCGGGGCTGGCACACGGATTCGACGGAGGTATTGCGCCTGAAAGCGCAGGAACCCGCCCCGCATCCGAACGCCATAGCAGTGAATGAAAAATTCGCCCACCGCTGACATGAGCAGCCCGCCAAGCACGCGCAGGTCCCACGTTTCGGAAGTAATCCAGTAGAGGTTGTGCTGCGGATAGGTTTCTCCAAGGTCGAGCGTCGGGAGGAGTCGGTCCTTGATGTCCGCGATGTAGAGTTTTTGCTTCGCAAAGAGCCGCAGGTTCACCCGGTCAATGGTCTTGTGCCATTGCAACGGGCGCTCCTTTGCCGTGTGCCTGCTCGTCAACAGATCATAGTGCGGTCTCAGATAAGCCTCGAAGCGCGGATAGGCTTGCAGATCGATCAGCCCTTGCTCGTTCCAAGGATTTACGAGGTAGCGACCCGACCACGCCACTCTCCCCGCCTTCAAGTCCGACGCCATGGCGAGCGGGAGCAGACGATCGGGCTCAATGTCCGGTCGGTCCTCCGTGATGAAAACCCGGTCGGCACCGGTCGCTACGCCGATGCCAATTTGGGTTCCGGTGGCTTTGCTTTCAAGGGGCAGGCACGTCGCTTCGAGACGTTTGAGAAGTTGCAACGCTTCCAGTGATGAGCACGGCCAAGGCTCACTGCCGCGGAACCAGTCTGGAAAACGCGCCACTCGCAAAATGCTGCTGGAACGCGCTTCGCTGAGCAGGCTTTCCACTTCCTCGCGGCTGGCCCTCTCAATGCCGGGCAGAGCTTTGGCGACGACGACTGGGCCTTGTTTCTCCTGCGCGATAATCGTGACCGCAGGATAAGCCGAAACGTCGGTCTCGAAGGCCGCGACATCATGCGCCTCAATCACGCAACGGACATTGTAGCCTTCCGTCGTGATGAACTCGCGCAGGGCACTGCCGTAATCATTGAGCATCCAGCGGTCGGCGCAGATGTAGGCGCACACACCACCCGGTTTGAGTTGCAGGAGCGCGGCCTGGTAAAACGCCACGTAAACATCTGCCCGGCCCCGCATGGCGCTAAAGCCACTGCGATAGAACGCAGCTTTGTCCTCCGGAATTTCTTCCAGCCGGATGTAAGGCGGATTGCCGATGACAAAATCGGCGATGGGGAAAGCGAGAGAAGCCTCGAGGAAATCGTCGATTCGAATCCAGCTCCGCGCCAGCGAGGCAGCAGTCGGACCGGGGATGCCGAGATCAAGGAGCGTAGCGCAGACGACTCCGATGGCCTTCTCGGCAGCACCGGGGTCGATCTCAAACGCGCCAATGGCATGTGCGGCTTGCTCAACGGGAATGCCGTGGAGGCGGCAGGATTCAACCAGGCGTCGAACCATGCCTTGAAGAAACGCCCCATCTCCTGCTGAAGGCTCCAACGCAACGAGGCGAGCAAGAGGGCGCTCTGGCAAATACCCGGCCAGATCAAGGATGAGTTCCACCATCCATGGTTTGGTGTAAATGACGCCGGCCACGCGCGGCTGAACTAGATCGATGACGGCGGTGCTCACAAAACTGAACTCCTTTCGGGTGAATTGCGCATTGTGCGGCCCCAGCTTGGGCTGCAATCGGAGTTTAACCGATTGAATCCGCTCCCGCGACGGTCAAACGTTTCGACGGTGAGCACATACTTGGCCCCGAGTTTCCGGGACAGCAACAGGGTAGTGTCTTCGACGATGGATTCGTTGAGGCTCATTGTTCAAACCAAAGTCAGCAGGTCGCTCAGGATTTCGGTCAGTTCAAACCGTTCGCCCCCCTTATCGTCCACATACTTTTCCGCCCGCCGTATTTGCTCGCAGCTCATGAGCTGCCAGAACTTTTCCAAAACGTCCTCCTGCCTTTTAACGGTTGCTGTCCCGATTATCTTTTTGGCGTCATCGGTGTCCGTGTAGACAACCGGCCCGCCAACTTTGACGAATGGGGTGACCACCTCAGGAAGAATGTAGTTCTCAGGTTCGCGCTTCTTAGTGATGTAGGCTTTCTTCCCGAGCTTCTGAAGTTCCGCGATTGAGTCGCGGTTTTTTTGTTCCTCAGGGGTGCCGAGGTCTGAATCAAGTAACGTCGCCCATGGAATCCCGAATTGGTCAGCGAGTTTTTTGGTGCGCCAGTGCTTTAGGTTTCCGCAGCCGCCGATGATGACCGGGAGGATACCTTTTTCTTCCGGCGTAAGCGGTATGTGCCCACCCTCTTTCAGCTTCAGAGCCGCATGGCGCACAAAAACGACGTCCCCTGCGCCTTCGACTAGAAGCAAACCTTTCGCACCGGATGCATTTGGGTCGGGAAGCACACCAAGGGAATCCGCTATGTCGGAAAGCACATCTTCCGACCCAAATCTGATGTCAGGCTGGCCATCCTTCTTCTCGATGAACCTCAATCCATCGATTGGCAGTAAACCCGCGAGCGCGGGAACGTGCGTGGTGACTAGAACCTGGCAATTGTCGCGCTGGCCAACCTGGATTAGTGCGCGCACAAGCATCTCCTGATTCGATGGATGCTGAGAAGTCTCCGGCTCCTCGAAGGCGTAAATCACAGATGGAGCTTTGTTGTCCTCAACCTTCCGTTCCGCTTCGGCCCGGAAGAAATTAAGGAGAATCAGACGGCGCACACCGCTGCCGCGTTTGTTGATTGGAATGTCGTCTTCGCCGTCCAGCGAGAAATCGAAAGTCCACGTCGGTGCCTTTTTGAAACGGGGCACTAGCTGGGAAGCAAGTGCCGGGTCCATGTCCTTGAGCTTCTCCAGTGTCTTTTGGGCACGATCCAAAACTCGCTTTTGAATCTCGTCCTGAATCTTCTCAATCTCTGCGCGGAGCTCTTCCTTGGCTTGTGTCACCGCATTTTGCATCGGGTTTTTAGCCTGTGGGTCGCTGTCTTTGCTTTCGCGGTCTGATTTGAAGAGAGCGAAAAGCGGGAGCTGTCGGAATAGCTTGTCCTGAATCGTCTTCGAGTCTGTGGCGAACTTGCCTATCTCCAATTCCCTTTCTTGTTTCGCGAGGTCGCCTGTCTTGGCCCAGATAGCCGCACGCCAGCTTGCGCTCATTCGGGCGTCAGCGACTTCTGCATCAGTCACACCAAGTTCTTTCGCCCGCTTCTTGAGGTCGGTTATTTTCAGGGTGTGAAGGTCGTCGGCACCGGCTTTGCTTGGGTGGGCTGCAACCATGTAAATCGAGGGCTCTTTGGAACTGCGCTTGTAGCGCTTTAGGATTTCCAAATCACCTTCGGCGTTCAGGAGGTGCTCTTCCGCGAGTGTCGTCTTGTTTGCTTCGTCGATAACAATCTCGGCGGGAAGCCCATCAAAAATGCATCTGATTTCTACCGCGCCTTCAGGCTCCGAAACATTGAAGTCGTCTTTGTCGATTGTCGTTTCCCCGCCAGGGAAAAAGATATCCAAGGCTTCAAGGATGGTGGACTTGCCAACGTCATTCCTCCCTGTGATTCCAGTAACGTCGGCGTCGACGGGCACGCGCTTCTCCGCCTTGTATCCCCTGAAGTTTTTGATTCCGATTTCCTTTAGTTTCATGTCGTTGGAACGGTGATTTCCCCTCTAAGCAGCTTCGGCAGCAGCGTGTCGCGCAGGGTGGCGAGGGTGCGGGATTCGATGCGGTTGAAGTGCTGCACCCAGGCGAAGTTTGCGTTGCCCTTGGGCGGGACGCCGAACCGGCGGCAGCTTTCGAAGACGTCCAAGTTTTCGGCCATGTTTTATGGATTGGCGGCATTCCTACGCAGCCAGTGCCTGCACTGCACCCTCTCGCTCCGACCACCGAATCGGTTCAACGCCATAGTTCTTCAGCGCGTCCAAAACCGCAGGTGAAGGCTCATGCTCGGAGTCGTTCAGTATGGCGTAAGCCTTCGATGACTGAGCCCGCACGTCCTTGGTGTCGATCCAACCGAACGCCGCCGCCTGCGCGCTGTCGCGACTGGGTCGGTTGATGGCTTGCACGATTCGCTCGGGTGCGCGACGCGATGCAGGAACCACGAAATCGAAAAGGTGGTCGTATCCCGACTTCCCCGTGAACTTCACTCGTGGCGTGAAGCGAACGTCGCGCAACGTCAGCCAATCCGACACGTCTTCCCAAAACAAATTCGCGACGGTTGCCGATGACACATAGAAAAGATCGTTCACGGCCAGCATCGCCTGGACGAGATTGTGTTTCTTGTGGGCAAAGTTTTCGGGCGTAGTTTCCACGACGAGCGCATCGTCCTTTAGATGCACCCCGAAGCCGTTGAGCGTGGTTTCCAGCAGCGCACGCCGCTTCTTGGTCTTCAACTCACAACCCGAACTCTGCAAATCTTGGATAATGTATCCATCGTCCGTGAGGGCAAAATGCCCGTTGGCTTTAGTCGCGTAAATCTGGAGCCTGTCGTTGTGGCGGTCGAGATACGGCGTCGTGATTTCGATGTGGTTACCAATCTCGCGCAGCTTGGTCTTGTCACGGAGCCAGCTCCAATATTGGTCCATCAAGTTGGAAACTTCTTCGATCATAAGAACAGGTCCCTTTCGATGAATGGAGTTTTAGTAACCCGGCAAAACGTCATGAAATCCTCAAGCGAGCCCCACAGGTCCGTTGTTCTTGGAAAAGCGCCGCCCGGTGCTGGCACAGCCCACTTGTCACCGTAACCTTCACGGTAGGTGTGCAAGTGCGGACACGGGATTTCCTGTCCGTCCGGGTTCTCGTGGGGCGGGCCGTCAATGTCCAAGCGCGCCAGAATCACAACCGTCCGGACGCGGTTCTGGTAGGTCGCCTTTTTCAGGTTGATGCGGCCACGCGTAATATCGAGGAGGAAGTTCTCGCGCTTATTTGCGGAAATGAGGGGAACTTCGATTGAACCGCCGAGCGTGGGAAAGACATGGCGGGTTTCATCCACCCGATGTTTCTCCATCGCGAACAGTGTGTCCGCTTCGGCTTGGGTCAATGTCGTTTCGGCCATACGTCAAATTGTGCCGCTTAGAGCATGGGTTGCCAACTCCCCTCTCAGCAGCTTCGGCAGCAGCGAGTCGCGCAGCGTGGCGAGGGTGCGGGATTGGTGGAGATTTGGGTTCATGGTTTCGCTGGCCTCACGTCTGGATACGGCCCGAGGAAACGCCCGCGGTTGAAGTGGATCATGTGGTCGGGGTCTTCGGCGATCCAGACTTCGGATTCCCAGGCGATGTGCGAGCCGAAGGTCTGCATGGTGCGGCGATTCTCGAAGGCGGTGACGAACACGAGGTGAGCTTTGCAGCCGGCGAACAAATCTTTCAGTTCCTCTCGCCGCTTATCATCCACCGGGCCGGCATTGATCACGGCTTCGATGAGCAGGAGCCGCTTCTTCGCTTTGTGGTGGACGATGACATCGGGAAGCGTGGCGGCGGAATCGAAGGTCACGCCGAGTGCTGCCAAGGCTTTTGAATTGAGATGGACCACTTTTTGCCTGGTGTCGCGAATGCCGAGGATTGCCGCACTGGGAGACCAGCGGGCGCAGAATACCTCGATGATGGCTTTGACCAGAAGCCTCCAACGATCCCTCGGAGTGCGGCGGGTAGCACCCGGAAGCGGTCCGAACATTGAAGCCATGAAGTCAGCCACAGGCGTCGCGGTGAGGAACTGTCCGAGTTCCTCCTGGCGACTTCCGGGGTTCGCTGTGGCCGCGATTTTCATGGGGTCAGGCTACCAAGCTGAATTGGTTTTCGCCATCGAACAAACGGGCATCGTTCGCCGAATCGAGCGCATTATTTTTTCCGCAGAACCAGAGGCAGACGGGAATCTGCGTGCTGTAGAAGAGCTGGCCGGGGTGGAGGCATTGGTGCCGTTGGATTTGGTGCGGGCCATGATCAGAAGTTGGCGCCCTACGGCGAGGATGGGCGGGTGGACTTCGCGGACTGGGCTTTTTCCAATAGCTCAGCCATGCGCCTGGCAATGGCGGCCATGTTGTCCTTCGCTTCGCTCACGACCTGCGGTGAGGCTCCGCTTTGTAGTAATGCGCTATCGCGCAGGGCAGTCTGCTGGGC
>JBEBGK010000112.1:0-8083 GCA_040081515.1 Chthoniobacteraceae bacterium | reverse complement strand
CGGGAAGCGCGGCGA
Organism: Chthoniobacteraceae bacterium; assembly: GCA_040081515.1. Classification (GTDB taxonomy): domain Bacteria; phylum Verrucomicrobiota; class Verrucomicrobiia; order Chthoniobacterales; family Chthoniobacteraceae; genus SXWH01. The sequence continues at coordinate 8,068 of JBEBGK010000112.1, read as the reverse complement.
GACCGGCCATGCTCGCTGCGAGGATGGCGGTGCCGATGATGGCGAGCGGCTTCTCGATCGGCTTCACCAGCAGCTTCCGCAGCACGCCGCCCTGCATCAGAGCGCCGAGCAGGCCGACGTATGCCAGCACGTAGCCGACGTGCGCCGAGTCGTAGCCGTAGCGTTTCGAGCAGTAGATCGCGAAGAGCGCCGTCATCACCGAGAATCCCGTGACGCCCGCGAGCTGGCTGAGCAGCGCGATGACCACCGTGCCCGCGCGTCCGCCGTGAAAGACCTCGGCGAAGCTCGCCTTCTCACGCGCCCTCGCCCGCACCTCGGGCGTCAGCGTCTCGGGCAGACGGATCATGACGAGGATCGCATTGAAGAGGGCGAGACCGGCGGCGAAGTAGAAAGGAACGGCGAGACCGAAGTGTTTGCTCAGGACGCCGCCAAGCGCGGGACCGATCACGAAACCGAGCCCGAACGCCGCGCCGACGATTCCCATGTTCCGCGAGCGGTCCTTCTTGCTCGTGCTGTCCGCGATGCACGCCATCGCCGTGGAGATGTTCCCGCCGCTGATGCCGTCGATCAACCGCCCGATGATGAGCATCGTGGCGAACCCCACGGCGCTGCCGAGGATGCTGACCACCAGCACGGGCCGCCGTCCGACGCGGTCGCTGATTTTCCCGATGATCGGCGCGCACACGAGCTGAAGCAGCGAGTAGATGCCGACGATCCAAGCGAGTTGGTGCTCCGTCGCCCCGAAGCGCGAGCCTTCCGCGTAGAGCGGCAGAACGGGAATCACGATCCCAAAGCCGATCATGTCGATGAAGAGCGTCAGGAAGACGAGCTTCAGCGTCGTGCTGTTGGTTTTGGCGGCAGGCGGATTTTCCACGGGCGGCGGATGAGAGCGGGCTGGCCGCGCGAGTGCAAATGGCAAATGAGCGGCCAGCGGAGTGCGGCGTGGAGATCAGCCCGCCTCCTCACGTCGTCGGCTACGCCTCAGTGGCAGCCGCAGCCGGTGCCGCACGAGCCGCCGCCCATGTTGCGCTGCATGTCGGCGTGGCGCGGGGCATTCCCTTTCGACATGTAGCCATAGCCGCCGCTGATCACCCGCCGGATCGGCTCGCCCGTCTCTGGATGCTGCGCGAGGGGCGCATCCTTCATGCTCTGCTGGATCTCAAAATGGCGGACGGGCTTTGTGTCGTCCGTCGTCTCGTAAACGTAAATCGGCATGCGCGATCCCTAGCCCGAATCGCGATGCGCGGCAAGGAGCCGGCGCTCCACGTGAGTGCTACATCGAGAGCCAGCGCATCAGCAGCAGGCCGATGAGGCCGCCTGCGGCAAGTTCGAGCCCCGTCTTGACCCCCAGGGGGTCGAGCTTCGGTCTGAACGGGAACTTGCGCATGTTTCCTCCTGAGCATCGGAGATGCCACCGGGGCGGCGTCGCCGATGAATTCCGCGAATTCGACCGTGACGCGGGCGATCCCGCCCGGCCTCAGGAACCGGAGGCCACGGTTCCGGTCGCCTTTCGCTGCCGGCGCCGGGCGATTTGCCAGGGCAGATCGAGGAGGAAGAAAAAGAACAGGGCGGTGAGGTTGATTTGCAGCACGTAGAGCCAGTGCTTGTCCGAGAAGAGGTCGAGCAGGCTGCGCGTGTCCGGCGGTCGGTGGGAGAGGAAGCCGTAGTTTCCCCCGGTGATCGCATTCGCGAGCAACGCGAGGGCGATGTAAATTTCCGACCACAGGAGCACCCGCAGCCACGCGCCCCGTGCCGGGCGCATTTTGAATTCGAATACCAGCCAGAACACGCTGGCGGGAATCACCGAGTGGATGATGAAGAACGTGATCATCCGGTCCAGCGAGGAAGTGTCCACCGCCGGGGTGATGAGTGCTTGCAGCGTGCCGGCGAGCCCCCAGAAATAGGTGAGCTCGAAGAAAGTCTGCCGGCGCAGCGTGAGAGCGATCACCGCGGTCGCGAAGGTCCAATCGCATAACTGCATCGGCAGGGCGTAGCTGGGAACGAGCGACTCCTCGCGAACCAGCCTCACGATCATGGCCCCGTAAGCCGCGACCAGCGAACCGGCGAAGAACCAGCAGATGCCGCGGGCAAAGCGCGGAGATTCCAGATGCCTGCTCAGGACCCACAGGAGCACCGGGCTGGCGAAGGTGAAGATGAGGAAGCCGAGATGGATGCCCTGCATGCCGCCTGACTAGCGGGTTCGACGCCGCATGTCCAAGTGCGGTCGCCGCGAATCACCAACTCCTGGCTCCTTGTCTTGCTCCTGCTCCTGCGCAACAAGAGCAGGAGCAAGACCGAGAGGAAGACGGACTGCAGGGCCTACTTCAGTGCGCCCGCTTTCGAGCGGCCGCCTTTCCAGACGTCGTACCGCGGGTCGGCGTGCTTTTTGAAAAACTCCGCGAGGCGATCGGCGAGCGCACGCTGGATCTGCTGGTGCTTCGGCTGGCCGAAGAGATTGAAGCGCTCCTGCGGGTCGGCCTTCATGTCGTACAGCTCGAACGGTCCGTCCGGATGGCGCGCGACGTATTTCCAATCGTCCGTGCGAATCGCACGCGTCAGTTCCATCTCGTAGAACATCACGTTGTCCCATTCGCTCTTTTCGCCGCGCAGGATGCGCGAGTAGTCGCGCCCCGGCGATTGCCTCGGCGCCTTGTCCCCGAGGCCGATGTAGCTGAGCACGCTCCCGAGGAAGTCGTAATTGCTCACGATGGAGTCGCAGGTCGTTCCCGCGGGAATCACGCCCGGTTGGCGGAAGATGAGCGGCACCTGCATCATCAGCTCATGCGCGCCGATGGGCCGCGTGTGGTCGCCCATTCCCCAGAGCCCGTTCTGCCCGCCCATCCAGCCCTGGTCGGATGCGTAAATCACGAGCGTGTTCTCATCGAGTCCAAGCCGCCTCAGCGTCGCCAGAATCTCGCCGACGCCGTCGTCCACGCCGCTCACCTCGGCCGCGACGCGGCGAATCGAGACGGGGTTGTTCAGGTAATCCTTGTTGTTGAATTGCCACGGATGCATCGCGTCGCGTGGAAAACCCGGCAGATCCTTGTCGGCGTAATACTCCGCGTGCCGGTTGCGCGCGGGGTTGAGGAGCAATTTCCCCAGCGAGTACGGCCCGTTGTAGGCGAGGTAGAGAAAGAACGGGCGGTCCTTGTTCCGCTCGATGAACCGCACTCCATGCTCCGTCCACAGGTCGGTGAGATAGCGCGGCTCACGCCGGATTTCTCCATCCTCGATCACCTGCGCGTCGTAGAATTCGGTCGTGCTTCCCGCAGGCATCGTGATCCAGTCGGTGAAGCCTTCCTGCGGCGTGAGATTCGCGCCGAGGTGCCATTTTCCGCTGAGCCCGCAGACGTAGCCCGCATCGCGCAAGACCTTCGGCAGCGACGGAAACTCGCGGATGGTGTCGTATGCCTCCGGCCCGACCTGCGCATTCGGCTTCTCGCCGCCGAGGTAGCTGTGGACGCCGTGCTGCGATGGAATGAGCCCCGTGAGATAGGTTGCGCGCGTCGGCGAACAGACCGGATTGCAGCTCAGCGCGCGCGTGAACCGGATGCCCTCCGCCGCGAGCCGGTCGATGTGCGGCGTGCGGATGTCCTTGTTCCCGTAGCAGCCGAGCGTCCACGCGCCCTGGTTGTCGGTGAGGATGAAAACGACATTCGGCGGACGCGCCTGCGCGGGTGCGGGGATGAAGATGAGGCAGAGTGCGAAACCGATCTGCTTCAGCGCCCGGGCGGGATTATGCATGGCCATCTCCCCGGGGATCACCGCAGGCCGTTGGCATCCAGCCACTCGATGAAGCGGCGCGCGCATCGGTCGAGATTCGCAATCGTGCCGCCGCCGCGGATGGGGGAGCACATTTCATAGGCGACCGGTCCGTCGAAGCCGCCCTCGCGCAATCCGTGCATGAAATCGGACGTGCCGATGTTGCCGTCGCCGACGGGCACGGCGCGCGCGAGATCGGGGGCGGTGTGTTCGTAGTTCACCAGATCAGGCCGGTAGCGGGCGCGCGGCAGGCGGACGTAATCGGCGACCGTCGTGTAGCAGACGCGCTTGGCGAGGCTGCGCGCGGTGTCGAACACCGGTTCCCCGCGCAGGCAGGCCGACCATGGATCGAGCATCAGTTTGCAGTTCTCGCGATCCACGTCGTCGAGCAGTTCCACCAGCGCGCGGCTGTGCACGGCGACGTCGTGGTGATTCTGGACGCCGATGGTGACGCCATGCGCGGCGGCGAGGTCGCAGCATTGCCGGAGCGCGCCGACGACCGTGTTCCAGGACGTGCCGATGGGCACATCCTCCCGCTCGTAGGCCGTGAAGACGCGCACCAGCCTGCAGCCGAGCGCCCGCGCCATCCTCGCCAGGGACGCGACATATTGCACCTGCATATCCACCACCGGCACCTCGGCCGCCTTCGGGTCGGGAGAGAAATTCGTGTAAGCCGCCAGGCACGCGACCTCGATGCGGTGTTTGCCGCAGAGTTTGCGGAGCGCCGAGAGCTTCGCGCGGTCGTCCCACTCCAGCGGCGAAAGGTGCGGGCGCTTTCCCATCAACTCCACGCCCGCGTAGCCCAACTTGCGCGCGTGCGGGATGAAATCCTCGACCCCCAGGCGCGCCTGTCCCCAAAGACCCGCATAGCTGACGGAAAAAAGGATCGGCTTCATGGCTTGGAGAGGATCGGGGAACGAACGGCGAATGGTGAAAGACAGATGCCTGATAGCGCGCCGGTAAGCGGCCTGCCAGCCTTACCGAGCTGCCTGTCAGGTTGTTTGCACGCGGATTCTCGGGTCGTCTGCGCTCACTTCTTCCGCGTGAGAACCATCAGGAAATGGCCGTCCTTCGTATTGGTCTTCAGCGCGGTGGGACGGGCCCTGGCGCGGTCGTTGCCGGAGCACCACTTCAGCGTGTCGCCCTCGATGGAGAACAGGCCGAGATATTTCTTTCCCTGATACTGCCCCGACGTCCCGGTCGCATCGAGATGCCTGCCGCTGATCCGGTAAGTCCCGTCGCCCATCATCTGGCCCTGCCCGCCGGTGGCGGTGATTTTCTTGTCGGTGATGGTGAGCGAGATGTTCATGCGCCGCTGGCCCGGATTCGATCCGTCGCCATCCATCATCTGCCCCTCCCATTCGCCAAGGATCGCTTTGCCCGCCGCAGCGGTCTGTGCGTGTGCCTGGCCGGACGGCATCACCGTGCAGAGGCCGAGCAAGAGGAAAGCTACGAGAGGAAAAGGGCGATTCATGATTCGTGGGGGTTGGTTTTTTTTTGCCGCCGGTGCGGCGGTGGAAATAGCAAACCGCAGCCGGGGGAACTGTCCAGATGGATTCCTGTTATTGGCTCAACTCGAGTGCGCTGATCTTCTTACTCATGCGCGAATTCAGAGCATGAGCATGAGGTAAGATCCCAAACTGAGCCGCTACCGGATTCCGGAGGCCTGCCGATGCCGGCCGGGGTGAGGCCGCGCATGGTTCACTTCCCGGCATCGAGGCAGATCAGCTTGTCCTCGCTGCGCAGGTAGAGCCGCTTCTGCGAGAGCACGGGAGCGGCCCAGCAGGGATAAAGCAGACCCGGCACCTGCCAGCGCGAGATCTCCTCAAGCTTTTCCGTGTTCGGCTTGAAGAGCCCCAGCAATCCCGATTCGCCGAGCGCGATCAGTTTTCCATCGACGAGGATCGTCGAGCCGCGTCCGAAAACATCCGGCGGCTTTTCGCCGGGGCCGAGTTTCGAGTGGCCGGCGTTTGGCCAGCCTTCCGGGCGTTCCCATTTCACCTTGCCAGTCTCGAACTCCACGCATCGGAAAACCCCGTCGGGCTCGTTGCGCCCGCTGAATCCGAACAAGTGACCCGCGACGAGATTCGGCTGCGACCAGTGCATCTCGAGCGCGAGGCCGCGCCAGACCTCGTCCACGCCCCTGCCATCGGGCCGCACGCGCAGCAGCACCGAGCCGCTGCGGTAGTAGGCGGAGGAGATCAGGATCAGGTCGCCCTTCACCACGGGCGTCATCGCGTTCACCGTCTCCTCGCGGGGGGAACGGAACCAAAAGGAGAAATGGTGCGCGCCGGTCGCGGGATCGAGCGACATCAATCCCTGGCGCGTGACGGCGAGCACGTGGCGCCGTCCGTGGATCGTCGCGAGGACGGGCGTGCAGTAGCTGGACATTTTCTGAAACGCGGGATGCGCGGGATTCCACTTGGCGAACGGTTCGCCCGGCCAGCCTTTCATCAGCGTGCCGTTCCAAGTCTTCTCGCCGCCGTTTTCCCAGAGCGTCTTCCCGGTCGCGGCGTCGAAGGCGACGACATTCGAATTCGGCTGCCCGCCGACCTGGACGATCAGGCGTCCGTCTTCGAGCACCGGAGAACTGCCCACGCCGAAGAAGGCCTGCGGCACCTCGAAATCCTTCCCCGGGTCGCGGCGCCAGACGAGCCTGCCCGTTTTCACGTCGAGGCAAATCAACGCACCCTCCGCGCCGTACGTATAGCAGCGGTCCACCGTCAGCAGCGGCGAGCAGCGCGGGCCGTTGTTGTATCCGAAGGGATCCTCGAACTTCGACTCGTACCGGTATTCCCAGCCCGGCTTGCCGGTGAGCGCGTCGAATGACGTGACGATCTCCTCGTCCTTCACGCGGTGATGCAGCACGAGCACGCCGTCCCGCACACTCGGGGCGCTGTAGCCGGTGCCGATGTCCTTTTGCCATGCGACGGGCAGTCCGCCGGAGGGAAAGCGATCCACGATTCCGGTCTCGGGCGAAGTGCCGTCGCGATTCGGCCCGAGGAATTCCGGCCAGTCGGCGGCGAATGCATGGACGCAGGCGCAGACAAAAACGGCGAGCGTGCGGAGTGGCATCGTGGACATGGAGCAAACGAGTAATCCCTGGGCGGGCGCGGGCCAAGTCCGGCCTTTGCGCGAAAATGGAGTGACACCGGAAACCGCCCGGTCATTTCTAGCGGCAAATGAACGATTGGTATCAGATCCAAGACGAGGCGAACGTCCCATCGCCGGCGCTGCTGCTCTTCCGCGAACGGATCGAGCACAACCTGCAACTGATGGTGAAAATCGCGGGTGACCCGAAGCGGCTGCGTCCGCACGTGAAGACGCACAAGCTCGGGCCGCTGGTGAAACGGCAGATCGAACTCGGGATCACGAAGTTCAAGAGCGCGACGATTGCGGAGACCGAGATGTGCGCGGATGCCGGCGCGCCCGATGTGCTGCTCGCGTATCCGCCCGTCGGGCCGAACATCACGCGGCTCTGCGAACTCGCCCGCCGTTTCCCGCGCACGCGGTTCAGCGCGGTGGCGGACAACCCCTCGACGATCCGCGGTCTCAGCGTCGGTGCCCGCGCGGCGGGCATCACGCTGGATGTGCTGCTCGATCTCGATTGCGGCATGCACCGCACCGGCATCGAGCCCGGGGACTGCGCGGCGGAACTCTACAAGCTGATCGCCGAGACGCCGGCGCTGCGCGCCGCGGGGTTGCACGCCTACGACGGCCACATCGCCGAGCCCGAGCCCGCCGCCCGTCGCGCGCAATGCGAAGCGGCATTTGCGCCGGTGCTTGCGATGCGCGCGAAGCTCGAGGCGATGGGACTCCCGGTTCCGGTCCTCGTCGCCGGCGGCACGCCCACGTTTCCAATCCACGCATCGCACAATGACCGCGAATGCTCGCCCGGCACCACGGTGCTGTGGGACTTCGGCTACGGCGACAAATATCCGGACCTCGGCTTCCAGACCGCGGCGGTGCTGCTCACGCGCGTCGTCAGCAGGCTGCCGTCGAACCGCCTCTGCCTCGACCTCGGGCACAAGGCCGTCGCTGCCGAGAACCCGCATCCCCGCGTGAAGCTCCTCGAACTGCCCGACGCCGTCGCCGTGATGCAAAGCGAGGAGCACCTCGTCATCGAGACGCCGCGCGCGGGCGAATTCGCCATCGGGCAGACGCTGCACGGCATCCCGCGCCATGTCTGTCCGACCGTGGCCTTGCACAGCGAGGTCTGGGCCGTGCGCGATCGCGTGACCGACGCCAAGGTCGCGCTCAAGGTGCTCGCCGAAGCCGCCGGCGCAGGCGAGGTCATGGCGCTCGT
>JBEBGK010000948.1:0-2057 GCA_040081515.1 Chthoniobacteraceae bacterium | reverse complement strand
CGCGTTCTCGGAGGGTGTCGGCTCGTCCTACTCATTGTCATGCTCTTGCTCTTGCCTCGCCGGCAGAGCAAGAGCATGAGCAAGACAAGGAAGTAAGAATGCTGCGGGAGACGGAGCAGAGCCGGGGCGTTTGGAGACGGATCCATGCCGCCGGTCGGCGGGAGTGGTCGGGCTGGTGGGATTCGAACCCACGGCCTCTTCGACCCGAACGAAGCGCTCTACCAAGCTGAGCCACAGCCCGAATTCCGACTGGCGCAGTAGAGCGCGGCGGGAGGGGCCGGTCAACAGAAACATTCCCCCTGTTGGGATTGTTTGCGGCGCCGGCGCAGCAATCGCCACAGGAAAACGGCGTTCTCCCACTTGGGAACGGTCGCAGAAAAACCCGCCGGCTACTTGCGCTTCGTGAGCGTGTCGCGGAGTCGCAGCAGTTCGTCGGCCTCGGTGGCGTTGCCCGATTTGCGCAGGTCCGTCGCCTTGGCTTCGAGCCTGGCAATCAGGGCGCGCCGCGCTTCCTCCCCGGTTTTCGCGACGCGCTTACGGGCGTCGGCGGACAGCGTGGAGAACTCGGCCTGGATTGCCTTCCACGCAGCCTGTGACCGGGGCGACTGGAGTTCCCTTTCCGCGGCTGCCAGCCATTCCGGAGGCAGGATGCTTTCGCGACGTTCCCACCCTTCACGCAACAGCCAGAATGCGCCTGCGGCAAGCGCGAGAAAGATTGCCAGTGACAGGATCCGCAGCACGCCGCGCAGGAACAGCGAAATCACGAACAGGATCACCGCCGCCGCGCAGCAGAGGATGGCTTTCTCGGATGGGAGTTCTCCCCAGCGGGGGCCGAGGAACGCGAGGCTGATGCAGGACGCGCCGGTCGTCCACAATGTTCGCGCGGGCAGCGGTCCTGCTGGCGTGTACTTCATGGGCGGAGGGTAGGCGGCGGGGAGGATCAGCGTCAACGCGGAGCAAACTTTGTCTTGCAAAGCATCGCTTTGCACTGCAAAGTAAGCCGCATGAACAGCACCGAAGCCGAGGAGAATCTCCGTGTCATCCGGTCCCTGATGGAGAAGGCGACCATCTACCGTGCGATTTCCGCGCCCACTGCGCTCGCCGGCGGAGTGGCGTCGGCTCTGTTCGGGTCGTGGCTCTACTTTCACTGGCGCCCGCTGCCGCAGGGAATCGAAAGCGCGCAGTTCGGAGCGCTCTTCCTAAGCGGCTGGCTGGCGGTGCTTGCCCTGACTGGGGTGACGAACACTTATCTACTGTGGAGCGATGCCAGGCGGAGGGGCGACCGTTTCATCTCGGTGGGAATGAAGCACGCGCTGCTCGCCATGCTTCCGGCGATGCTGTGCGGCGCCGGGCTCACCGGATTTTTCCTCTGGGCGAACCGCCCATTCTGGCTGCCCCCGGTCTGGATGCTTTGCTACGCGCTTGGCCTGCTCGCGACCAAGGGCTTCGCGCCGCGCTCGATTCATTTTCTCGGCTGGGCGTTTTTTGCGTCCGGCTTTGCCGCGCTCGGCGCACTCGCCGTGATTGATGTGTGGGACGTTTTGGGTGATGGCGAAGCTCACGTTCCCACCGCCGCGAATCTGCTGATGGTCGCCACGTTCGGCGTATTCCACCTCATCTACGCCGCATGCACATGGGCGCGCGGCACGGGCAGGACGAACTGAGATCGCGATGTTTGATTTCGACAAGCTGGACAAGACGATCCACGAGCGCGGGCGGCTCGGCATCATGACGCTGCTGGTCACGCGGCCGAGCTGGGCGTTCCAGGACTTGAAGGCGGAACTCGAGATGAGCGACGGGAATCTCGTGACCCATCTGCGCACGCTGCACGACGCTGGATTGGTCTCCATCACGAAGGAAATGCAGGACCGCCCGCAGACGAGTTACGCGCTGACGTCGAAGGGGCGGAAGGCGTTTCAGGAATACCTCGCGATCCTGGAGCAGATCATCAAGGCGGGCAGACCATCCTCATGAGGCACGGGTCGGACGCCGCTTCACGCCCAAAAGCTTTGCAACACAAAGTAACCATCAAACCATGAGAATCCAACTCGCAGAAC
>JBEBGK010000947.1:0-2057 GCA_040081515.1 Chthoniobacteraceae bacterium | reverse complement strand
GAGCCAGCGCGGCATCTTGTTCTTCGTGAGCGTGAGCGTGATGACGTGCGTGAACTCGTGCCACAGCACCGCCTGCCAGTTGGAGGGACTCCCGGGCCGCGAGGCGGGGCTGTTTGCAGTGATGACGCGGCCGAAACACACACCCAGATAACCCGCGCCGCCGGGCAATCCGAAGGTGCGAATCGCGAAATCTTTCTGGTCCGGGAAAATCTCGACCACCGTCCGCTCACGGAGCGGGATCCCGTATTTCTTCGTGAGCGTCGCATGGGCGCGCTCGAGCAGCGCGAGCACGTCGGTGCCGTAGAGCTCCGCCTCGCGCGGCTCCATGCGCACGTCGAAATGTTCGCTCTTGAGCAGTTTGAAATTCGCGATGGTGTCGCGCAGCTCGACGAGATTGAACGCCACCACGTCATAGGGATCAGCCTTCTGAACTTCATCGGCGAGCTGCCAGCCTTCCTCGTCGCGACCCAGCCGCAGGAGATCCTGGGCGAGCTGGATTTTCGCCGGGACGAATCCGGGATCGAACTTCAGCGCCTGCCGCTGCAAGTCCGCGCCCTCGGCGAAGCGATAATGTTGCGAGAGCTTGCGTCCCATGAGGTGCGGCACCGCCGGATTCATCGGCCACGACTTCAGCGCCGCCGCGCGCGATTCGGCCTCGGACCTGTCATCCCCGCGGAGGTGCGCGAGCACGGCGCGGTAGCCATGCGCCTCGGGATTGCGCGGATTGATCGCCAGCGCCTCGCCGATCCGCTTGCCGGCCTCGGAGTAATTCTCGGAATCGATCGCCTCATCGGCGAGCAGCAGCAGCGCACCCACATGGTTCGGATTCAGCTCGAGCGTCTTCTCCAGCCGCGACTGCGTCGCCTCCGAATCACTCGGGGCAAACGCCCGCGCGATGCCGAAGTGCGCCCCGGGGTGCTCCGGGAACTTCTTCGCCGCCTCGGTGAAGGTCTTCGCGGCCAGTGCAAAATCATTCTTCGCCAGCGCGAGCTCCCCGCTCGCGAGATAGGTGTCGGGGAAGTCCGGGTTCGCCTTCTTCACCGGGTCGAGGAACAGATCGAGCACCCTCTTCGGGTCGGCGCCGAGGAGAATCGCAGCCTTGCCCAGGGCGACGCGATCCGCCGGTTCGCGATACGCCCACTCGCGCTGCCCGCCGAGGCGGTCCATCTCCTCCTTCAGCGTCTGCGCGCGCTCCGTGTCCCCATTTGCCCGGAACACATCGTAGCCCGCCATGCGCAGCCGCATCGAATTCGGGAACCGCTCCAGCGCCGACGACACGACGTCGCGCGCCTCGGGATACTTGCCGACCGCCATCAGCGCCTCGATGTGAAGCAACGGCCAGTCCTCCACCTCCGGCTCGGTCTTCTCCGCAGCACCCGCGACATCCGCCACATCCGGATACTTCCCGGCGAGCAGCCGCTTCCGGAGTTCGACCGCATCGTCCGCCACGCCGGGCGCAACGCTCCACACGAGCGCGAGCACCATCGACAATCCACCCCGGAATCCTGCCATCGGGTGGAAACGGTTGAACATGGCGCGGACACTAGGCGAATCGCCCGAATGCTCAAGCGGCGACAATCACGGGTTGCCGGGAGGGCTCCCGCTTCAAGCCCTCGCGCCCACCGGCCGGCCCTCATCGGCGTCGATATAATCGAAGAAAGTCTGGATTTCATCGCGATCCGCGAAGCCGCTCTCGGCCTTCCGCTGTTTCAGGCGCTCGCTCGCGACATCGTTCCACCCGCGCTTGCGCATGAACTCATTCCACACCTGGATGTCGTCCTCCGTCGGGCGGCGCCCGGCGGAGAGGCACCATTCCATGACCGCCTCATCCGAACTTTTCCTGCCCGTCTCCGCGACCACGTCGGCGTAGCTCACTCCGAGAAACCGGACGCACATCCCGTCGAAGCCCTCGCCGAGGTTCGCGATGTAATCCGCAGGAAGCGAGCCTTTGGCCTTCAGCCGGATCTTGTCGAGCATGCGGCCGAAATAGACGGTTCCGCCGACTTTATCGTAGGGACTGCGAAGACCGGGCACTTTCATGCCGCCCGAGATAAGGC
>JBEBGK010000946.1:0-2060 GCA_040081515.1 Chthoniobacteraceae bacterium | reverse complement strand
CCTACAACGTCGAGGGCTCGCTCCTGACCACTGCGCCTGGCGTGCTCGAGACGCTGTTCCACGAGCTGTTCCACAACAACGACTTCGATCACGGCGACTGGTCGGCGAAGACTCTCCAGACCGACTACGACGCGATCATCGCGAAGTGCAAGACCAAGGTCGCGTGCCTCACGCCGTACGCGCCGAACAAGACGCGCGTGAAGGCGACCGGCAACTACTACGCGTTCCAGCCGAACAACGGCAACGGCGTCCACGAGTACGCGGCCGAGATGGCGGTCCGCTACTTCACCGAGCAGCGGCAGATGCTGCGCGACGGCAAGCTCGCCAAGCCCGCGTTCAAGTGCGGCCCGGCGGAGAACGCGCGGTCGTGGCAGGCGCTCGTCACCGAGTTCTTCGGCGGGCGTGATCTCGTCCCGGCCTGCTGACTAGAACCCGTCGTAGATCGTCCAGTCGATCCAGCTCTGGAGCGTGTCGAATGCCGCATGCGCTCCATCGAGGATTTGCACGGCGACCTCCTCGGTGAGTGCCGCGCGATCGAGCGCACGACCGAGCTCGTTCCACTGCAGATGCACGCGACCACTCGTCGACATCAGGTAGTCACACGCCGACTCGAAGGCCTCCGGCAACGCCTGACGCATGCGATTGCGGATCAGCTCGTGGCGCAGCGTGAATCGCTCGCTGACGTAGAGCCAGCCGAGTGCCTCGGCGCCGGAGCGGAACACGGGGACCTCGAGCCGGCGCTGCAGCATCACGGACTCGGTGCGCGTGAGCCCGAGCCCGAGGAGATCCGAGGCGAGCCAGCCGGTGCGAACACGCGGGACGAGCAGCTCCGCATCGAGATTGGGCGTCGCGAGCAGGGCAACGCCAACCGGTGCGGAGAAGCCGTACATCCGCGCGAGGAAGTGGCGGTACGCACCTACGGTCGGTGCTTCGAACGGCGACAGCAGACCTTCGTCGGCTGCCAGGTGACGCGACTTGGTGTCGAGCGTCAGCCGCGACAGCATCCACGCCGAGTGGCGCGGGTGGCGGATAGCCGCCGACAGCGGGACAATAGTCCCACCGACAGGCCCAACCACTACGTAAGCACCCAGCGCAGCAAATGTCTTAGTTATCCTAGCCCAACGGATACGCTCTCCCGTCAACCGCGCGCCGGAAGCCTTGTCTACCGGCTCGACCCGAAAGATCTGGGTATTTTCCGTTTCAAAAGCAAATTTCCGATTTTCACCGATCACTTCTGTGCGATTCCCGCTCGTTTTGATCTCTTTGACGAGGATCGGCGGGGTTCTCAGCAGAGAATCATGTGGCAGCTCGCGATAATGTAAAATTACCCGCAAATTCTGCTTTCCAAAATCCAAAGCCTGTACAGCCCACATAAGGCCGGGCTCCAGCATTCGATTCAATAGGCGTATCTGTATTTCCGGCTGGTACGCAAACCTGGTGTCTTGAAGAAGCCCAATCAGCTGTCCGGCGTCGCCCGGCAAATTGTCGATGGCCGCTTGATTGGCTTCCTTATCCTTCGGGTTCTTTATGATCGTTTCCAACAACCTTATGGCTGCGCGCACGTCAGCCGGAGAAAATGAGAATTGCAGAATGTACTGGAGACGTTCCTGGTAAGCAAAATCGATCGCCAATAGGGTAAGAAATACCTTGTTGCCCTTGAGATGCTTTCTTTCGCTCACTTTCCTAAAAGCTTCAAGAAACAGTTTTCTGACATCTTCCGATTCTTTCCCGAAAAAAAGCTGAATGACAGCTTGAGAAAACCGCCAAACGGATAGAGCCGAAATGCTGTTGTATAAAAAAATGGCCGTTTTACTGGCATCCGTCAATGTTTTCCAGGAAAATTGATCCCTGTCATTGGCAATGATGCGTGAGATGTCTTGAACGGCGAGGCCTGTCTCATAATCCAACGGCCGCACTTTTTCCGCCAACCGCGCGCCCGCAACAGAAACTTCAAAGCGATACTGACGGCCGGATTCAGGGTGCGTGTAACCAACTTCGACAAGCGCTTTGCTATGTGGGCGCATAATTAAAACGTGATCATTGTCTGTGGCGTGCCCTAC
>JBEBGK010000945.1:0-2061 GCA_040081515.1 Chthoniobacteraceae bacterium | reverse complement strand
GCTTCCGCCCGAGGTCCGCGCCGAGACGGTTTCTGTCACCATTCCGCAGACCCAGAGCTCGGCTCGGACAGACCGCACGATCAAGCACTTCGTGATCGACACCAACGTGCTGCTGCACGACCCCGGTGCGCTCTTCGTGTTCCAGGAGCACGAGGTCGTCATCCCGTTCACGGTGATCGAAGAGATCGATAAGTTCAAGCGCGAGCCCGGCGACATCGGGCGCGCCGCCCGCGAGTGCATCCGCCACCTCGACCGGCTCCGCGAGCTCGGTCGCCTGGTGGACGGAGTCCCCTGGGCCGCGGGCGCGCCCACGCGCGCCACGGGCAACGGCGCCCGCCCCCGCACCGGCACTGTCCGCATCGATACAACCCTGCACGACCGGCCCCCGGTGCTCTCCGCCGACAAGGCCGACAACCACATCATCGCCTGCGCCTACACGATGCACAAGGCGGGGCTCCAGACTGTTTTTGTCAGCAAGGACCTCAACGCGCGGATCAAGGCCGACGTGTTGGGGATCCGCACCGAGGACTTCGCCAACAGCAAGGTGGACGCCGAGCGGCTCTACTCCGGGCACTTCACGATCGACGTCCCCGGCGAGCTGATCGACGACCTCTACCGCGACCGCATGCTGCCGCTGGAGCGACTCACCGAGTATCTGACGGCCTCCGACGCCGCGGGCGAGGAGTACCAGCGCCCCGTCTACGCGCACCAGTTCATCGTGCTGCGCGACGCCGAGGACGAGTCGCACTCCGGGCTTGCCCGCCGCCTCGCCGACACCGACCACGTCATCCCCGTCACCGGCCCGCGCAAGCCGATCTTCGGCATCGTCGCCCGCAACATCCAGCAGACCATGGCCCTGGACCTGCTCATGGACGACGAGGTCCGCATGGTCACGCTGCTGGGCTCGGCCGGCACGGGCAAGACGCTCCTGGCCGTCGCCGCGGGCATGGCCAAGGTCTTCAACGAGGAGCGCTACGACAAGCTCCTGGTCGCCCGCCCGATCATGCCGATGGGGCGCGACATCGGCTACCTCCCCGGCACCAAAGACGACAAGCTGGGCGCCTGGATGCAGCCGATCTTCGACAACCTCAGCTATCTCCTCTCGACCCGCGGGGCCTCGCTCGGCACGCCGGGCAACAGCAAGGAAGCCGCGGCGTCGCAGGCGGAGAGCCACTCGACCGAGCAGCGCATCCGCAAGCTGGTCGAGGGTGGGCAGCTTGTGCTCGAGCCACTCACGTACATCCGCGGGCGCAGCATCCCGCACCAGTACATGATCGTGGACGAGGCCCAGAATCTCTCGCCGCACGAGGTCAAGACCATCATCAGCCGCATCGGCGAGGGGACCAAGATCATCCTCACCGGCGACATCGGCCAGATCGACAACCCCTATCTCGACTCATCGAGCAACGGACTGGCGTATGCGATCGAAAAGATGAAGGGACTGCGGATCGTCGGGCACGTCTCGCTGGCCAAGAGCGAGCGGAGCGAACTGGCGAGCCTCGCGGCGAGCATGCTGTAGGCGGACTGGTGGTTGGTGTACAAAGGCGGCACGGCGGACGATCCCGCTCGAGCGTGAGTACGCTCGCCGTGCATGCCCACGCGCTTCACCATCACACCACCCGCGGACTACGACCTCGCGCGCGACGTTTGCTCCTACGGGTATTTCCTGCTCTCACCCAACCACTGGGAGCCCGCGACGCGGACCTTCACGCGAACCCTCGCTCTCGAGGGTGGCGGTGCGAAGATCGACATCACGCAGCCCCGCAAGCGCGGGGCGCCGCTGACTCTGACCGCTGATCGCTCGCTCTCCGCGGCCGAACGCGCCGACGCCAAGGGCCAGATCTCCCGCATGCTTCGCTTGGACGAGGACGCCGCGCACGTCCGCGCCTTCCACAAGCTCGACCCGCGCTGGAAGCGATCGGGCCGCGGCCGGCTCTTGCGCTCGCCCTCGTTCTTTGAGGACGTCATCAAGACCGTGACGAGTTGCAACGTCACGTGGCCGAGCACGGTGAGCATGAACCGCCGGCTCTGCGAGGTCTTTGGCGAGCCCTCGCCCACCGG
>JBEBGK010000944.1:0-2062 GCA_040081515.1 Chthoniobacteraceae bacterium | reverse complement strand
CGCCCGGCAGCGCGAAACGCGGCGCAACTGCGCCGGGGCTTCGGAGAAAATGGTGGAAGTCCGGGGCGGCGAATTCTAAGAGTCTGTTCCATGTCGCCCCGCACGCTCTGCCTTTTGCTGGTCGCCGGTCTCGGCGCCCTGAGCCCGTCGGATTCCGATGCCGCGGATCAGGAACCCGCGGAACTCGCCCAGACGCGCGCCGTGTATCAAAAGGACATCGAATTCGCGAGCCGTCCAATTCGTGAGCGGTACCTTTCGAAACTGGACGCGCTGAAGCGCTCGCTGGGCAGCCGGGGCGATGCCCGCGGGGCGGCTGCGGTGCAGGACGAGATTGATCGAATCGGGGCCAGCACCTTGGATTCTGGAACAGTCGGACGTTTCGCCGGAATTTGGCTTTTGGAATACCAACCTGTGGGTCTGCGACGGTATGCCATCAAACCGGATGGGACAGTCCTTTATGAGGAAAATAACGGGGCGCCGGTCAACCCGCCGCGAGAGACAAAGATCGTGATGAATGGCCAGGATTTCCTGATCGATTTCAATGACGGGGCGATCGAACGCCTTTCGATGAGAGGAGGGAAGCTGGTGTCTGAGTTGTTCAGTCCAAAGACCCTGTATCCAAAGGGCAGGGCAAATTTTCAGGGAACCGGAAGGCTCTTGGCACAGCCAAACCGGTGATGATGTCCGCCGCATTCCTCCTTGCGAGGGCCGGGGGGCTCGGTCTTGTGGAAACGCATCACGCAGACCCGCATCGTTCGGGTCGTTCGGTCGGATTCGCCCGCCATGGCAGGGCATCCACGAGTTGCGTCCGGATCGGACGAGGGCGTCGTCGATGATCCTCATGTTTTGCCTGCAAAACGGTCGCGGGTATTTCGCATGACGTGGGACTACCTCATCGTCGGTGCGGGCTTCGCCGGGGCTGTGCTGGCCGAGCGCCTGGCCAGCCAGCGTGGCGCGACCTGCCTGGTCCTCGACCGCCGCGCGCACATCGGCGGCAACGCCTACGACTGCCATGACGCCGCCGGCGTGCTCATTCATCCGTACGGCCCGCATTATTTCCGCACGAACAGCGACCGCATCGTCGCCTACCTCAGCCAGTTCACCGAATGGCACCCCGTCGAATACAAGGTGCTCTCTTGGACCGACGGCCGTTACTGGCAGTTTCCGATCAACCTGAACACCTTCGAGCAACTGCTCGGCCGCCCCAGCACGAGCGAGGAAATGGAGCGCACCCTCGCCGAATGGCGCGTGCCGATCGAGTCCCCGAGGAACAGCGAGGAAGTCATCATCAGCCAGGTCGGACGGCGGCTCTACGAGATGTTCTTCAAGAACTACACCCGCAAACAGTGGCAGCGCGATCCGTCGCAGCTCGACCCGAGCGTCTGCGGGCGCATCCCGATTCGCACGAACCGGGACGACCGGTTTCTTTCCGAGAAATTCCAGGCGCTCCCGAAGGACGGCTACACCGCGATGTTCCGGCGCATGCTCGATCATCCCAAGATCGAGTTGCGCCTGGGCGCGGACTACCGCGAGGCCCGGCGCGAACTCCGCTTCCGTCACCTCATCTACACGGGGCCGATCGATGAATACTTCGACCACCGCCTCGGGCCGCTACCCTACCGTTCGATCCGGTTTGAACCCGAGACGCTGCCGGTCGAATACTTTCAGCCCGCGATGCAGGTGAACTACCCGAATGACCACGACTACACGCGGATCGTGGAGATCAAACACGCCACCGGCCAGCGTCTCCCCGTGACCACGATCGTCCGGGAATTCCCCCAGGAATACGGACCTGGCCGCGAGCCGTACTACCCGATCCCCGCCCCCGACGCCCGGGCGCAGTACGAGCGTTACGCCGAGTTGGCGGAGCAGGAAAAAGGCGTCACTTTCGTCGGCCGTCTCGCCACGTATCGGTACTACAACATGGATCAGGTCGTCGGCATGGCGCTGGCGGAGTTTGAGGGGATAGGCCGGGGCTCAGGGACAGTATAAAAAGCCTGGCAGTGTTGTCATTCCGACCCCGAGGGGAGTGGTGACCGCACATTGACGCCCCTGTCCAGAG
>JBEBGK010000943.1:0-2064 GCA_040081515.1 Chthoniobacteraceae bacterium | reverse complement strand
CGTGATCTACATCGGCAAGGCGACCAGCCTGCGGCACCGCGTGCGCTCGTACTTCGGCTCGGCGCGCAGCCTGGAGCCGAAGGTGCGCGCGCTGGCGAATGCGCCCTTTCTCGAAAAGCTCGCCGTGACCGGTGCAACCGGCGAGGCGAGGCCCGGGATGGCCGACAAGCTGCGGCAGGTGGAGCGGTTCGTGGAATTGCTCGGGCATCTCGTGGATGGCAGCGAGCTCCGCGACGCCAGGGCCGTGCGCGTCTGCGACATGGGCGCGGGAAAGGGATACCTCACGTTTGCGGCGCACGCATTTTTCCGCAATCGCGGCATCGAGGCGGAAGTCATCGGCGTGGAGCAACGCCCGGAACTGGTGGAGCAGACGAATCGCATCGCGCGGGAACTGGATTGCGCCGGGCTGCGGTTCGAGCGCGGGGCGATCGCGGATTTCACCCTGCCCGAGCGCCTCGATGTCCTCATCGCACTGCATGCGTGTGACACAGCGACGGACGACGCCCTCGCCGCCGGGGTGCGCGCCGGGGCGAAGCTGCTCGTCGTCGCGCCGTGCTGCCACAAGGAGGTGCGCCGGCGGCTTTCACCGCCGCCGGTGCTGTCGGGCGTCCTGCGTCACGGCATCCTCGCCGAGCGGCAGGCCGAGTTGCTGACCGACGGGTTGCGCGCGCTGGCGCTCGAGGCGGCGGGCTACGATGCGAAAGTCTTCGAATTCATCGCGAGCGAACACACGGCGAAGAACCTCATGCTGGCAGCAACAAAGCGCCCGGTTGCCGGCGACCCTTCCGCGGCGAAGGCGGAACTCCGCGCATTGATGGATTTCTTCGGCCTTCCCGCGCAGCGGCTAGTGACGCTGCTCAGCGCAGGGGCTGGTTGCTGAAGGCAACCACCATCGAGCGCATCATCGCGCCGTACACCTCGCCGCGTGAAACCTTCACCTTTTCCCGCGTCCGCAGCGGCGGATTCTTTTCAATCATGTCGAGCGTCCGCACCGCGAGGCGCCACGGGAGGTAGCACGCGATCCGGAGGCGCCACGGACGGACGACGGAGATGTATTCGCGGCCCTTTTCGACGTAGGCGCGGGCGCGGGCGAGCCACCGTTCGAAGACGGGTTGCGCGGCGGCGGGTTCCTCCGCCAGCCGGCCGGAGTCGATGCCGGCGGCCTGGAGTTCATCACCGGGCAGATAACAGCGGCCCGCGCGCAGATCGGCAGGCATGTCGCGGAGGATGTTCACGAGCTGCAATCCCTTGCCAAAACCGCTCGCGAGCGCGGTCATTTCATCCTCGGACCTGCGCGAATATTTCGGGAAATGATGGAAGCAGACGCAGGTCCACCATTCGCCGACGCATCCCGCCACGAGGTAGATGTAATCCTCGAGGCTGGCCGCGTCGGGCAATGCGGTGACATGTTCCGGATCGAGGAAGGCGCGCAGGTCATTGGTCTGCCCGCGGATGATGTTCGAGAGCAGTTCCTGGGTTTCCCTCCACAGCCATGGCTCGAAGGTGCCGAAACGCTCGAGCACCCGGGGAATCGCGGCGATGAGCGTGCGTTCCCCTTCATGGGCCGGGTGGATGTCCTGCTGGATCGCGCCGGTTGCCTTGAAATTGGCGCCCGCCTGGAGCATCGCGCCGAAGTCTGTAAGCCGCCGCAGGCGCGTGGCGATCGGCGCGCCCTCGCTGTCGGCGATCGTGTCGCTGATCCGCGCGAGCAAGTAGGCGACGCCCATGGCCTCGCGCAACGCAGGCGGCAGGACGCGCACGCTGAGGTAAAAACTGCGTGAGACGGACTTTAGCAGATCGCCTGTGACATCGTCTTCGGTCATCGCGCTGGGCTGAGGATGATCATCTTCTCGTCGGTATTGCCAAAAGGAATCCCCTGTAGCCATGCAGCTTTGGTGCCGATCGGGCCCAAGTTCGCCCTTTTTCTCCAGTTTTCGAGCAAGCGGAGCCCGATGGAATCCAGCGCGACCGGGTCGTTGCTGGCATAGAGGGTGTTGTGGATGGCGGAGTTCTGCGGGTTCGGCCCGGGGCCGCCGGCGTAGGTGACCGCGAGCGCGTCCAGGA
>JBEBGK010000942.1:0-2064 GCA_040081515.1 Chthoniobacteraceae bacterium | reverse complement strand
GAGACAGGTTCAAAACTCTCCCACTCAATCCGGTCAATTGTTCAGCGCTTCCCTAGCCCCGGCGATCGCTCTGGGAAAAATCAGAGGCCCGCAGGCCGCATAGGAAAATATCCTATGCGAGTGGTCGTGCGCGCCTATCGCGATATGGAACTCGTGCCAATAGGCAGGCTCCCCTCCGCCGTTCATGGTCGCGCCATGAACGACAACACCGCCATCCTCGATACCCTCGCGGAATCCGACATCTACCGCGATTACCAGCGCTCCTACACCGACGCGACAGGGCTGCCGCTCGCGCTTCGCGCGAAGGACGAGATGCAGTCGCACTTCCGCGGCAACCCGGCCGAGAATTCGTTCTGCGCCCTGATGTCGCGGACGAGCGCGAGTTGCGCCGCCTGCCTGCGGATGCAGGCCCGCCTCACCGATGCCGCCGCGGACGGTCCCGCGATGGTGAAATGCCAGTACGGGCTGACAGAGGCGGCGGTCCCCGTGAAACTTGGCGAGCAGACGCTCGGCTACCTCGCGACCGGCCAGGTCTTCACGCAGAAGCCGACCGAGGAACAGTTCCGGAAAACCGCCCGCACACTGGATCGCATGGGCGTCCGCGTAGATCGGAGCCAGGCTCACAAGGCCTACATGGCCACACGCGTGATCCCCCGCAGCCAGCTCGCCTCAGCGGCGCGCCTGCTCCAGATCTTCGCCGACCATCTCGCGATGAAAAGCAACCAGCTCGCCGTGCGACAGGCAAACGCGGAGCCCATCGCCGTCCTCCGCGCGAAGGACTACATCCGTGAGCACCTGCGGGACGACATCACGCTCGCCGACATCGCGAAGGCCGCGTGCACGAGCACCTTCTACATCTGCAAACTGTTCAAGCGTCACACCGGCCTGAACTTCACCGAGTACGTCTCGCGCCTCCGGGTCGAGAAAGCCCGGGAGCTCCTGGCGAATCCGAATCTCCGCATCAGCGAGATCGCCTACGACGTCGGATTCCAGTCGCTCACGCACTTCAACCGCGTCTTCCGCAAGCTGGTCGGCGAGGCGCCGACGAGCTACCGCGAAAAACTCGCGCTCCCGCTCGCCGCCTAGTGCCGCTCACGCCTTATGAGCACACAGCCCGCAAACGATTCGGAGAAGGTGTCCATCGTCCTCTTCTCCGGCACCACCGACAAACTCATGGCCGCATCCGTCATCGCCAGCGGTGCCGCGGCGATGCAGAAGAAAGTGACCATCTTCCTCACCTTCTGGGGCCTGATGGCCTTCCGCAAAGGCGCGGCGCAGCAACCTCCGCGCATGAGCGCCGACTTCGCGGATTTCGCGCCCGCCGCCATCGCCGCGATGCAGGCGAAGAAGGTCCCGCACTGGCTCGACACGCTTCGCGACGCGATGGACATCGGCGACGTCACGGTGAAGGCGTGCGGCCTTACCATCGATCTCTTCGGCCTGAAGCTCGAAGATCTCGAACCCGTCGTCGCCGAGATCACCGGCGTCGGCTCCTTCGTCGAGGACAGCAAGGGCGGACAGACACTCTTCATTTAACACGAAGCAGAGACATGCAAAACGTCACCATCACCCGCGAAAGCGACGCCCGCGGCAGCTTCTGCCCGGGCCCGCTCATGGAATTCATCCGCATCGTCCGCGATGCCAAGGTCGGCGACGTCCTCGCCGTGCTCTCCGCCGACGAGGGCAGCAGGAAGGACATCCCCGCCTGGCTTGCAAAGGCGAAGCACGAATTCCTGGGAACGGAGCCCGTGGAAAACGCGACGCGCTTCATCTGTCGCAAGACGCACTGACAGCCATGCAGCGCATCGTCATTCTTGGCGGCGGCACCGGCGGCACGATGCTCGCGAATATCCTCGCGCGGAAAGTCGGCACACAGGCCGAGGTGAGCATCGTGAGCGCAAATGTGCAGCACTACTACCAGCCGGGCTGGCTGTACGTGCCATTCGGCGCGCAGGATCCCCGTTCGCTGGCGAGGCCGCTGCGCGAACTGCTGAATGATCGCGTCCAAACATTCCATGGCGAAATCGCATCGCTCGACACGAAGGCGGAAACCGTGACCCTCGC
>JBEBGK010000111.1:0-8106 GCA_040081515.1 Chthoniobacteraceae bacterium | reverse complement strand
CGAGAAACGCGAGGACCCACGGGTGCTGGAACTCGAATCCCTCGCTCATAGCGTTCGCGCCGCGGGCCGGATGGCGCATTGCGGTTCTCGAGCGCGGAGCTGATTCGCGGGATCGGCGGCAAGGTGCGCTCGGCGGCGGGGCGGCTGTTTGTCTTCCTGCGTCTGCTCACCATCGGCATGGCGATCGTCGCGATGGCGGGTCCCCGCTGGATGAACGAAGAGACCGAGACGCAGGCGAGCGGCGTGGACATCATGCTCGTGCTCGATCTGTCGTGGAGCATGATGGCGCTGGACATGGCGCCGCCGGGAAAGCTCACCACGCGCTTCGACATCGCGCAGAGTGTGCTGGAGGATTTCGTGGGGCGCCGGCCGGCGGATCGCATCGGGCTCGTCGTGTTCAGCGGCGTGCCATACCTGGTGAGCCCGCCCACGATGAATCACGAGTGGCTCCGGCGGAATCTGCAGCGGCTCCACATCGGCGTGATCAACCAACTCGGCACCGCCATCGGCGATGCCACGGGCCTCGCGGTGAAGCGTCTCTCGGCCCAGAAGGAAAGCCGCGGCAAGGTCATCGTGCTGCTCACCGACGGCGACAACAACAAGTGGGAGACCCTCGAGCCGCTTCCGTCCGCAAGTCTCGCCACTGGCGAGCGCGTGCGCCTCTACACCATCGGCATCGGCCGCAACGAGAGCTGCTGGCTGCCGGATTTCGATCGCGAGACAGGCAAACTGCGCATCGGCGCCGACGGGCAGCCGGTGGGCATGATCACGATGCTCCAGCCCGCGAACTATGTGGTGCTCGAGAAAATGGCGCGCATGACCGGCGGCAAGAGCTACACGGCGACGAACCGCCAGGAACTCGACACCGTGTACGCCGACATCGACCGGCTCGAAAAGACGGACGTGAAACTGAAGCGTCACCGCACCTATTCGCCGCTGTTCTACGTCCCGCTCTTCGGCGCGTTCGCGCTCCTGCTGCTGGAGCTCCTGCTCGCCAACACCCGTTACCGCCGCGTGCCGTGAAATTCTCCGCCCTCCACTTCGCAGCCCCGTACTGGCTCTGGCTCACGGCCGGCGCCGCGGTCCTTGCCGTGCTGCTCTTCCGCCTTTCGGCCGTCCGGCGCAGGCGGCAGCTTGCGGAATTCGCGGACCCCGCACACCGGGCGGCGCTCCTCGCCTCCCACAGCCGAGTGAAACGTTTCACGAAGAACGCCCTGCTTTTCCTCGCGCTGATGCTGCTCGGCATCGCGCTTGCGCGGCCGCAGTGGGGCGAGATCGAGGAGGAGGTGGAGCGCAAGGGCGACGACGTCGTGTTCCTGCTCGACACCTCGAAATCGATGCTCGCCAGGGACGTGCTGCCGAGCCGGATCGAGCGGGCGAAGATGTCGATGCTTGATTTCCTCCGCAGAAATGCGGGCGGCCGCGTGGGGCTCGTCGCCTTTGCCGGCGATGCATTCCTCCAGTGTCCGCTCACGCTCGACTACGATGCCTTCGAGGACTCGGTGCGCGAATTGGACACCGAGGCGGTGCTCGTGCCGGGCACCGACATCGCGAGTGCGCTCTTCGCGGGGCGCAGCGCATTCGAAAAGACGGAGCGCAGAAAAGTGCTCGTCCTTTTGACCGATGGCGAGGACCTGCAAAAGGTCGGCATCGAGGCGGCGAAAAAGATCGCGACCGAGGGCGTGACGGTTTTCACTGTCGGCGTCGGCACTCCGAATGGCGGCATCATCCTGGTGACGGGCAGCAACGGGGTGCAGACGCCGTTGCTCGACGAGAAGGATCAGCCCGTGACCAGCCGCCTCGACGAAGTCACGTTGCGCGCCATCGCCGAGGCGACGGGCGGCTCCTACCGGCGGCTGGACAGCGTCGCGGGCGGCATGGCCGACGTGGTGAGCGCCTTGAAGGATTCCCAGTTGAAACCCGTCGCCGGCTTCCGGAGGCGTCGCGGCATCGACCGGTATCAATGGCCCCTTGCGATCGCCATTTTCCTGCTTGTGGTGGAATCCGTGCTCCGAACCCGGCGTCGCATGGCGCCGCAAGCTGCATGAAACTGCATCACCTCGCCCTCCTTTTCCCCGCAGCCGTGCCCACGCTGGCGGTGCAGCGATCGCCGCGGGATCTCTTCAACGAGGGCGCGATGAAGCTCGGCAAGGGCGAAGTCGCACAAAGTAACGGACTGAGTGTGCTTTGAGAAGGAATGGCTGAAATGAAAAACAAACGAGAATCAACCGAAGGGCAGGTTTACCGCTGCACTTGGAAAAAGCGTGGGAAACTTTTCGAGCTGAAATGCCTCTCTCCAGTTACTGCGGAAAGCGCCCATACTGATACCAGTTCCCTATTGAGATAATGCCATCAACATTTGGCGCCAGCGTTTACTGAAGCCAGCAGCCAGCCGCGGCCGATCAAGGAGAGAGCTCGGGCACCGTCGCTCCAAAACTCCTCGAGCCAGCCTGCCAGGCGTTCGCGCAATTTCTCGATCGTGGCAAAGACCTCGTTGCAGATCTCGTCCTTGAGGTGGTCCCAAAGTTTCTCCACCGGGTTCAGCTCCGGACTGTAGGCTGGCGGCGTGATGACGCGCACGTTGTCGGGCAGCCGCGGGTCGTTTTCGGGAAGATGAAAGCCAGCCCCGTCCTGGATGACGACATGGATGGCCGCCGGATCATGGGCCACGATTTGTTCGAGAAACTTGCCCGATGCCTCTTGGTGGACGGTGCTTTGAAAACAAAACACGCTGCCAGCCCGCGTCACCTCCACGGCACCGTAAGTGTAATCCCACTCGTACTTTTGCTGATGGGGAACGATGACCCTCACCCCTGGCAGTCCCCACATTCGGCGATGCTCGGTGTGCAGCCCGAAGCGGGCCTCATCACACACCCACACCCGCACCACTGTGCGCGGCGGCAAAGCCAGCGCCGCCAGCTTCGCATCGAGCCCTCCACACTTGAAAGCCTCAGTGGCGGCGGGGTCTTTTTTCACGTGGCTGCGGCGCCCCACCTTGAGCCGCGCCCCGAGCTTTCCCAAGTGCCGGTACACCTCCTTCCTGCTGATCTTCAAGCCGAGGGTTTCCTTGAGCCAGCGCTGCGCATCGCGCGCCGTGCGCCAGGTTCCCTTGGCGAGTTCTGCCCGGAAGTGCTCCCAGTCTTGCGGCCTGAATCGCGCCTCCTTGCCGCCCTTGGCACCCACCGGACGGGAAAGCAGCCCCTCGATGCCGCCCTCCCGATACCAGTGGATCCATTTGTTGAGCGTGGCCGCCGTCGTGCGCACGATCTGGGCGATACGCCGGTAGCCGTCCTGCCCTTCCAAGGCCAGCCGGATGCCTTGCAGCCTTTGGAGTTTCCACGGGATTTGCTCCACGCCTTCCCTTTCGAGGACTTCGGCGGCTTGGCGGTGGACATCGATCGGGCGGCGGCGGGCTGGCATGGGCCGGACCTCGCCGCATTTTGTTATAATGGCAATAGGGAACTGGTATGAGGTCACGAACAGCACCGCGCCAGAAAAAGCCGCTGCCGAAAAGATGCTTGGCAAAGCGGAACGCACGACCATGCTCGCAAGCAACGCTTGAGCGCATGAATACCGCCACCAGAGCATCCACCCGCGGGACATCTCCCCTTCGGAGTAGCGTCCGCTGCGCATTTCATCCTTCCTCCACCCCTCACTCCCCGTCGCCCATCCCCGTTCTGACCGTCTCCGGTGCGGCGGTCGCCAAAGCAAATTCCTAGCAGTGGCCCCTTCGGGGCGGCAGGCGTGCTGGACGTGGATGATGTCGAGGTGAAGTTCCAGTAGGCGCTGGGCCGCTGGGCGCGAAAGCAAATTCCTGACAGCCAAACTCCAAGCCCCTCCAAGCCATGAAGATTCCGTTCACAAGCTTCTTTGCCACTATCCTCCTTAGCTTCGCCGCCACCGGGCAGCCGCCCGCGGACCCGCTCACCGCGCTCGTCGCGCAAAACACGGCGGCGGTCGAGCAACTCACCTCGCTGCGCAAGGCCGCGCTCAAGCCGCATGCCGACCGCTACCTCGCCGCCCTCGATGCGCTGGCACCGATCGTCGCGCGAAGTGGCAGCACGATCGTGGCGGCGGCGGTCGGGCGGGAGCGCGAAGCGGTGCTCAACGCCTCGGAACTCCCTGCAAAACCAGGCGCGGAAGTGCCCGCCCAGCTTTTCGCCGCCCGACGCGAATACGTGAGCGCTGCGCAGCGCGCTGCGCAGGCTTTTGCCCCGCGCATTCAGGCTCAGCGGGCGCAGTTTGCCCGGCAGCTCGCGGCAATCGAGGCCGACGCGAAATCGCGAAAGGACGACGCATTGCTGGTGCGCCTGGCGGAAGAGCGGGCGAGGCTTGCAGCGGAGGCGGCCGGCAACGCACCGGCTGGACCAGGAAAGAATCTCCTGCGCAACGGGGACTTCACAGGCAACCCGCCCGGCCCCGGCAAACCGCCTGGGTGGCTCATCCCCGAAGGCTCCGCATCGATCGAAATGGATAACGGCAACCCCTTCCTCCATCTGCTCGGACGGGCGGAATGCGAACCCGTGCCCCTCCCGGCGGGGACGAAAAGCATCCGCGTCGAATGCCGGATGCGTTCGCCGGAATTCAAGGCGCTCCCGCTTCCTGGCAAACACTACGCGTGCATCCGCCTCTTCTTCGAGGATGCCGCG
The DNA here is from genome assembly GCA_040081515.1 of Chthoniobacteraceae bacterium. Taxonomy (GTDB): domain Bacteria; phylum Verrucomicrobiota; class Verrucomicrobiia; order Chthoniobacterales; family Chthoniobacteraceae; genus SXWH01. Next base: position 3,457 of record JBEBGK010000111.1, on the reverse strand, counting down.
GGCGGGCACATCACCCATCGTGAAATGGGAGACATCACCGATCGGCAGCGGGCGTGGAAGGTCGCCTCCGAGACGATCAAGGTTCCGCCGGGCGCGGGCCGAGTTCGGATGACGCTTGTTCGGGAAGGTATCGACGGTGCGCTGGATGCGGACAACCTCTCGCTGAAAGCGCAGGCGTGGTGACTGTCGCCGACGGGGCATCTTTGGAAAGTTCGCAGCTGCGCCCGTGAGAACGCGGGCATGTTTCGAGGCAGGCAGTCCGCGCCGGGGCCAGACCCACTCACTCCCCGGTGCCGGTCCCCGTTCTGACCGTCCCCGGTGCGGCGGGTGCGAAAGCAACTTCCTGGAGGCTCCACCGTGGAGTAGTCCGACACCCTCAACGCCGGCAGTTGGCTGCCTCTGCCGCCCGCCAATGTCTCCGCCCCGTGAGGCGCTTCACTTCTCGCGTTTCACGTCTCACGAAGCGGTCCCCTCACTTCCCCGCGTCACATTTTCCCTCCGAAACGTCATGCACTTGTGGCAGCGTGAATCGCCACGATGACCAAGGCACCTCCATCCACCCCGCACGCAGCTCCGTTCCTCACGACACGGTGGACGTGCGTCGGTCAGGCAAAGGCGGACTCGGAGGAGGGGCGCAGGGCCTTGGCGGATCTGTGTGGCGCGTATTATGAGCCGGTCGTTGCCTGTCTTCGCAGCGTGTTGCGCGATGTGGATGCGGCGCGGGAGATGAGTCACGCGTTCTTTGCGGAGATGCTCGCGGGTGGTACGATTCACCCGGCGGAGCGGGGGCGCGGGCGGTTCCGGTCGTATCTGCTAGGAGCGGTGAAGCACTTTGTCGGGCATCAGCGCGTGGCCGCGCGACGCATGATGGATGACGCCGAGGTGGCGGATGCGCGGGTGCTGCCGCCGGATGCGGAACTTGACCCGCACAAAGTGACGGACGGATCGTGCTTTTTTGGCAGGCGAGTCGCCTGCCCCACTTCCGCGGCTTGGCGCGGCGGCCTACCTATCAAATGCCATCCCACCCTGACACCCAGTTCTCCTCCGCCGCGCCAGGCGCGTCTCCCCCTGTGAGTCGCCCGCGCCTTCGGCGCGCGCGATGGTGATGCTTTTGGAATGGACGTCGAGTCCGATGAACCGTAGTTCATTCTTCATGGTGTGCTTGACGTGTTTAGGCTCATTCATTGGTGACTTCGCTCCGGCGGTGATCCCGCAAAGAATGCGGCAAGGTGCGCTTCATTGCGCGCAACCCGCGACATTGCCACTCCTTCAAGCGCACCACTTTCCTTGTCAGAAAACGCTGCGCTCACCCGGAGGGCGGCCACAAAGTCTACGCGACTCCGCGGGCACCGTGTGAAAAGTGCTTTCCTGATTCTCCGATATGGCATTCTTCCCCTCATTGCCGTGGTCGTGGTCTTCCACTTTCTCTGGGAGGATATCCGATTGTTTCTCGGGGTCGTCATCCTTTGCGGCGGTTATCTCGGCTTCTCCTACATTTCCTTGCGGAGTCGGTTTCGTCGCCTCGGCTTCCGCGTCGTTCGTTCCAGTCGAGACACCTATCGTTACGAGGAGTTGTTCGGCGACCGCCAGCATCGCTCACTCGACATCAATGGCGAGATGCTCGTCGGTGCGCCTCATGTCATCTACCTGCCTTCCCCGTCGACATGGCAGGCGACCGTGCTGGACTAGGCGCGTGACAGACGAGACGAGATTGTGCAGCGCATCCAAAAGGAGCTTGGCGCAAACCGCTTTTCGTATGAGGAGGTTTAACTCGCACTCGAACGAAGCGCCTCTCAAATGACAAAGTCGCACAACGACCGACGCACAAAGGGGCGGACTGGTTGTGCTACAGAAGACCCCAATCCCCTGCCTGAACCCGCCGAATTCGACTAAAAGAATCTCCATTCCATGATCCGCGTCTTAATTCTCGCTGGTTTGCTGCCTCTCGTCTCCGGCTGCGGCCGGTCGGGCACTTGGACGGACGACAAAAACAACTGGACGCGCGCCTTCCAGCAGGAGCAGCCAAAGGACATCACAGTTGTTCATTCGTGGTATTGCCGCACTGCCCACTTCACGCACGAGAGCCAATACTTCTTCCAGTTGGCGCCCAACGACACACTGCGCAAATCGGTTAGCGACCCGGCACGAGTCTTTGATGTGCTCCCGGACGACACCAACGCTCAAGAGGCACTACAACTAGCGCTCTACCAGAAGCCCTCTTGGTTTGCATCCAAGGCAGCGACCGCTTATCAAATCTTCCGAGGCAAGCCACCGCAAGATAACTACTTCGTATTGGTTGAGCGCGATAGTGGCTCCATCTTCATCACCGAACGAATCGGAATGTGAAGCCGATGACGCCAACCATGCGCTGCAGCCCCCAAAGAGAACAATTAAAAAAACTATGAGTCTGAGCAATAGTGCTCTTAGAGCCAATCGTATCGGACAATCCAACCGCTGGTGTGGCGACTGGGGGGCACCCCCAGTTCATCCCGCCAAAGGAATTGAAAATCCAGGAAGTGTATGACATGGTGCTGGGAAGCTTCTTGGATGTGTCCGAAAGGCCCTGAAATCTCGACAAATTTGCCGTATGGCTTACATGCGTATCAAGCGTTTCGCGATAGGACGTGGGACTGAGACAAGATATAAGCAAATGACAGGTGTCGATTTCGACCCATCTAACTCGAAACTGCCGATCGCAATATGGACCGGCGCAAATTTTCCGTCAAGGGAGGGAGCAAGTATTTCGATTCCGGAGTTAGATAAATTTTTGTGGGCGTTTGAATGCACGAACACAATGTGGTTTTACAATTTCCTGAAGCAACTGCCTTCAAGCCAGCCGCTGACCTACGAAATCGTGAATGCCGAGTACAGGAAACACCACGGCAAAGACGTGGAGTTATCGTTGGATTAAATGGACGAATCGGTGAGATGGGGGGCAGATATCTCCCTTGTTCGACGAAAGGAATTGAAAACCAAAGAAGTTCATGACTTGGGACGCTCAAAGTGACGGACTGATTGTGCTGATTGCAGATAGGTGTATGAGACTCGTTTGCTTCATAGTATTGGCAACAGTATTCCCTGGATGTATTGGGAATCCGCGGAAATCTACGCATTTGGGTCATGTTAACGAGACTTACGAACTCAAGCCGGAAGAACTGGTCGCATTGAAACGTGCCGCAGATTTTGGGAGTGCCGACGCCGCGTTGCGTCTTGCAAGCTATTGTCTTTTCATCACATTCGATTTTGACGAAGGATTTCGTTATCACGAAATCGCGGCGAAAAGGGGGGATCCTACCACGTTATACAATCACGGGTTCCTATTATCTGAGTTAAAGGGCGATCGGCGTGAGGCGCTAAAATGGTTGGAAAAAGCTGAGCAAAAGGGATCGCGAGAGGCACGTTCGTTGACTGAAGTGATTCGGAAAAAGGGGGAAGGGGCCGGGGAGGAATGACGGTC
>JBEBGK010000941.1:0-2066 GCA_040081515.1 Chthoniobacteraceae bacterium | reverse complement strand
TGACACACTCCGGCAAAATTCTTTCCGTACTGCTGCTTGAGCTGCCCCTTCGCCGGATCGAATTTCCAGTGCCCGTTCGGGTCGTCGATCACGTCGTAAAAATACGGCAGCTGCTGCTCGCGCACGAAGTCCCGCAGGATGTCCACATTCCGGTTCGACATCGAGTCCGCCGTGAAAATGTAGTGGTCCGGGATCACCACCACCTTGTTCCGGTCCCACACCTTCGCGTCATTGCCGAACTCGCGCTTGAAAACCCCGATCGTCCCCGGCCCGCACACATCGTGCGTCATCAGCACGTCCACATTCACCCAGGCATTGTCCCCGGGATGGACCCGCGCCTTGCCACTGGCGCGTGCGAGCAGTTTTTCCGTGAGTGTCATATGTAAAAAGGGCGCGCAAGATGCCTCGCCCCCGCCGCGAGGGCAAATGGAAACATGCACCCGGCGACCGCCGCGCGCTTCACCGCGCGTTCAACTCACCCGTAACGGCCCGTCGAAAAAAACGCTTGGTCCGAGTTCTCACCTCTTTGTCTTGCTCTTGCTCATACTCTTTTTCCGCAAAACACCGGGAGCAAGATCCCGGGCAAGAAGGAAGATAAACCGCGTTTTTCAGTCTCCGAGCCGACGAGGCTTGGGAAGCGCGGACAATGTGGGGCCGACAATCTGTCGGCCCGATCCGTTCGTGTCGAAGCGCGCACACGCAGCCTCGGAACACATCCCGCCCCGCGCCACCGCGCCGCGCACAGTCATCCTGCCGGTCCAGCAGTCATCAGCTCCCCACTCGGAGCGTTTTCACCCATCTCGTAGCCGCGTCTCGTCAGAGCGCGGGGACGCTTTCTGCCTCTCGATGCGCCTCTGGGAGCTGCCCGCGCTCTCACGAGACGCGGCTACAGAAAAAACTTCACCCGCGCCAAAGCGCCGCCACGCAGCCCGAAGAGGCTCGGCGGAAGCCGAGAACAAACGGGCCATTTCCCTTCACCCCGTAGCCGCCGACGGAAGAGACTGTGTGAAAAGTCCGCGTGGTGCTTCCGGGCGGCGCTCGAATTGTGGAGCCGACGACTCGTCGGCTGGCAGGATGGGCGCACGCGGCGGGATGGCGCGGAACAGGAAGCGCTCCGAGTCCGCGGGCGCGCGTTCCGAAGCGAAGGATCGGGCCGACAGATTGTCGGCCCCACATTGCCCGCCCGCCTCATCACCACACTGCGCAAGAACGAGACATCGATCAGGTCCCCCGGCCGATGAGCCTGAATTCGTGAATGGAAACTCGCGCAAGGACGCAAAGGCGCAAAGATCAGGGACATGTGTCGAAGAACCCATTCTCCCACGGGGTGATCGCGAATCGCTTCGTATTCCTTTGCGTCTTGGCGCCTTTGCGCGAGATACCTCGTTCCCATCGCCGGATCCAGGCTTATTTCATCCGGTAGGAGCGCATGGTTGTCGCAGCCGTCGGTCATGCCGCCCGTCACCCGGACTACTGGAAGCGGCGCGAAATCTGAATCCGCCCGGGCGACGGAACCCCACCTCACGACCCGGTGCACGTCACAGTCCGGACATCCGGACCGCGGGCGAAAGTCCATCGACCGAGCATTGACCGCAGCCATCGCGCCTCGTTCTTGCCCGCATCCGCCGCTTCCCTCTCCCTCACGCCGCCTGCAAAGCCTCCGGATGATGCTTCGCGATTGCGAGCAGACGCAGCGCAGCCCCGCTCGGCTTGCGCGTGCCATTTTCCCACGAGACCGCCGTCACCTTCGGCACGTTCAACAGCGCGGCAAATTCCACCTGTGTGCAGCCCAGCCGGACGCGAATGGCTCGGATTTCCTTGGCCGGCATCGCCTTCACCGGCGGTGGAAGTTTCACGGTGTGTTCGCCCGAGGGCGCTCGCCCGGCGGCAAATGCCTCCACACGGGACACGAGCGTCTCGGCGGCGAACGGAATTTCGGTCTTTTTCGTTTTCATTCGGATCGGTTGTATTGCGTTTTGATGGTGTCGACTGCCGCCCGCAGCCGGGGAAGCAGCGCTGGCGGAATGTCCGCCTGTCTTGCCTTCGTGTAGAGCATGAACAGCACG
>JBEBGK010000110.1:0-8117 GCA_040081515.1 Chthoniobacteraceae bacterium | reverse complement strand
CGGCGCCGATGAGGATGTGATTGCCGCCGCCGGTGCCGGTGTGGCGGCCGTCCACCATGAATTTCTCCGTGCCGAGCCGCGTCTGGCGCGCCTCCTCGTAGAGCACGGTGGTGCGATCGACGAGTTCGTCCCACGATTTGCTCGGATGGAGATTCACCTCGATGACGCCGGGATCGGGCGTGACCTTCAGCACATCCAGTCGCGGATCGCGCGGCGGCGTGTAGCCTTCGATGGCGACGGGCATCCGGAGTTCCGCGGCGGTGTCCTCGACGGCGGCGGCGAGTTCGAGGTAATCCTCGAGCGTCGCGACCGGGGGCATGAAGACCACACACAGGGCGGTGCGGACGATCCACGCAGCGGATTCCCCTGGCTTCGGGACGCGCGTTGGATCGCCACGAAGCTCTTCCTTTTTCGCATCCTCCTCGCTCTGGCCACGCCGGCGGATTGCCGCGGCCCTGCGGCGCTCGGCGGTGTCGGCACGCTGATACCGCTCGCGAAATTCCTTCGGCGGCGGCAGCGGCGGGCGCTCCGCGGTGGGATCGAGTTCGATGATGTAGGGGTAGTCCTCCTTTTTCACCCACGGCAGCGAATCCAGCGGGAGACGCAGGCCCATCGGCGAATCGCCGGGCGCGAGGCTGAGCCGTCCGGCTCGCAGGAACCACGGCCCGCTGACCCAGATCGGCGCGTGGTTCTGCCATCCGCGTTGAATCGGCAGCACGTGGCCGACGACGCTGTCCGGCCCCTGTTTCACGATCTTCGCGATGCGCGCACGCTCCGCGTCGTCCTTCGGATCGGACTTGCCGGGTTCGACGTTCGCGGGCAGGCGGCGCTCCTGCCACTCGTGATGAAAGGGATCCTCGAAGCCGGGCATGATCCACTTCGGGTCCAGGCCAAGCCGGGCGCCCAGCGACGCGATGAACTTCGCGGAGTGCTCGGCGGTGTGTTTGTAATCGGCCGCTTCGTCCGCGATGAGATCGTCGCGCTGCCAGACTGGCTGCCCGTCCTTCCGCCAGTAGCAACCGAACGCCCATCGCGGGACCGCCTCGCCGGGATACCACTTGCCCTGGCCGTAATGCACGAGTGAGCCCGGCGCGAATTTCCCGCGCAGCCGCTTGAGCAGCGTGTCGGAGAGCACGCGCTTCTTGGCCGATGTCGCGGAGAAATTCCACTCGGGGCCGTCGGGATCATCGATGGAAATGAACGTCGGCTCGCCGCCCATCGTGAGCCGGACATCGTGCTTTTTCAAATCAGCATCGATCGCGTGGCCGAGCTGTTCGATCTCCTTCCACTGCTCCTCGGTGTAGGGCTTCGTGACGCGCGGCGATTCGTAGATGCGCGTCACCTTCATCTCGTGGTGCAGCTTCGACTCGCACGGATCGGTCGCGCCGGTGATGGGCGCGGCGGTGCTCGGCTCCGGCGTGCAGCTCAGCGGAATGTGCCCCTCGCCCGCGAGCAGGCCGCTGGTCGGGTCGAGTCCGACCCAGCCGGCGCCGGGCAGATAGACTTCGCACCACGCGTGCAGGTCGGTGAAATCCACCTCGGTCCCGCTCGGGCCATCGAGCGCCTTCACGTCCGGCGCGAGCTGGATGAGGTAGCCGCTCACGAACCGCGCCGCCAAACCGAAGTGCCGCATTAACTGCACCAGCAGCCAGCTCGTGTCGCGGCAGGAACCGCTGAGGTTCGTGAGCGTCTCCTCGGGAGTCTGCACGCCGGGTTCGAGGCGGATGAGATACTTGATGTCGTGCTGGAGGCGCTGATTGAGCGCGACGAGAAAGTCGATGGTGCGCAGCGGTTCCTTTTTCCCCGCTGAAGGCTTCGCGGCGGCGACTGGCGGCTGTCCGTCGAGCGGCGCGGGAATGTGCCCGCCCTCGGCGTGAACGTCCGTGCGATGGAGCGACGCGGATGTCGGGACGTGCGCGACGGCCTCGGGGTGGCCGAGGATGTCGCGCTTCGCCGCGGTGAAATACGATGCGAACTTCGGCGTGAGCGGACCCGGCTCAAGAAAAGGAGCGAGATCCTTTCTCAACGCCGCGTCGTAGGGAAACGGGAAGTGCGTCGCCGTGTCGTCGATGAAAAAGTCGAACGGATTGTACACCGCCATCTCGGCGACCAGTTCCACCTCGACCGAGAACTCGGCCATCGGATCCGGAAAGACGAGGCGCGCGTTCCAGTTCGAAAAAGGATCCTGCTGCCAGTTCAGGAACTTCTCCCCGCCGCCGATCTTCATCGAGTAGGCGAGGATGGGCGTGCGGCAATGCGGCGCGGGCCGGAGCCTCACCACGTGCGGCGCGTGGGCGACCGGACGGTTGTAGAGGTAGTGCGTGCGGTGCGTGAGTGCGACGTGGATGGCCATGGAAAGTGTGGTTCAGCCGGTCGTGCGGAGTCCGCTGGCGATGGCGTTGATGCTCAGGAGGAGGTCGGGCAGCATCGCGTCGGCGGCTTTCTCGTCGCCCGCCGCGCGCAGGCCGCGCCATTTCCGCAACAGCGCGATCTGCTGGAGGTGCAGAATGCGCAGCGCCTCGGTGCGAAGATGCAGCGTCTTCCACATGCGCGGCCGTCGATCAGCCATCGGGCCGCCGCGCAGACGTTCGAGCATCGCGCGCGTGAGATCCCATTCGCGCAGGATGTGGCCGAGCAGGCGCTCGCGGATGGCGGCGTCCTCCACCATGTCCGCGTAGGCACACATTAGATCCCGCTCGGAACTGGCGATGGAGGATTCGATATTCGTGAAGACGTAGTGCAGGAAAGGCCAGCTCCGCAGGCCCGCGCTGAGGCTCGTGAGCTCCTCCTCGGTGAGCGACGCCAGCGCGCTGCCGGCGCCGAACCACCCGGGGACATAGAAGCGGGACTGGTTCCACGAGAACACCCACGGAATTGCGCGCAGATCCGCGAGGCTCGGCTGCCCGGTGCGACGCGATGGACGCGACCCGATGCGGCTGTTCTCCAGCGCATCGATCGGTGTCGCCTGCCGGTAAAATGAGAGGAAACCCTCGGCTTCGAGCAAGCCGCGATACGCCGCACGGCTGCTGACGGCGAGCTTCTCGACGACCGGCGTGAGCGGACGCGGCGACTGGCGTTCGCGCGCGTGACGACCCGTCTTCACGGTCACACCGGCGAGCAGGAGTTCGAGATTGTAGGCCGCCGTCGCCGGATTCGCGAATTTCTGCGCGATGGTTTCCCCTTGCTCCGTGAGCCGGATGTCGCCCTGCAGCGAACCGTGCGCGAGCGCATCGAGGAACCGATGCGTCGGGCCTGCGCCGCGGCTGACGGTGCCGCCGCGACCGTGGAAGAATCGGATCCCGATGCCGGCATCCTTCCCCACTGCCGCGAGCTGCGCCTGGGCGCGATGCAATGCCCATTGGCTGGCGAGGATGCCCGCGTCCTTGTTGCTGTCGCTGTAGCCGACCATCACCTGCTGGATGATCTCCGTGCCGTCGCGCTTCGACTGGAATTCGAGGCTCCGCCGCGTGACGGGCTGCGCGAGGAATTGCCGGAGCATCTCCGGTCCACGCTCAAGATCGTCCGCAGTTTCAAAGAGCGGCACCACCGGCAGCAGGCACACGATGCCCTCGGGAAAAGCACGCAGCAGCCCCGCCTCGCGCGCGAGAACGTAAACGACGAGCAGATCCGAAAGGCGTCGCGTCATGCTGACGATCAGCGCGCCGACTCCGCCAGCACCGAAGCGCGCGATGTGCGCGGCGAGCACGCGATGGCAGCCGACCACGGCATCCGCCTCGGGCCCCGCGCTCGCGCTGGGATGCAGGAATGGCCGCGGCGATTGCAATTCACGCTCCAGGAAACGAAGCCGCTCCGCCTCGGACCATTCCTCCCACTGGCTGCCGTCGATTCCCGCGGCACTCATGAGCTGGCCGAGCGCCTTGGCGTGAAACGCGGAGTTTTGCCGGATATCGAGATTCGCGAGATGAAAACCGAAGACCTCCAACGCGCGGCGCGGCGGCCCGACATCCGCATCGGCGAGTCGCTGCGCGCCCGCCTCCATGAGCGACGCGTGCAGCACATCGAGATCGGCCGCAAGTTCCGCGGCGTCGTGGTAAAGGCCGGGGCCTTCGCGAAGCTCTGCGAGCTGGCCGGGGTTCACGTCGAGCGGGAGACGCGCGAGCATCAGCTCCACGAATTGCCGCCACGGCTCCTCCCCGTGGCTGGCAAGGATGCGCGCCGCGGCATCGCCCAGCGCATCCGCCATCCGGCCGATCGCCGTGCGCAGCGCCACGGGCGGCGGCTGCATCCAGGTCGTGAGCGTGAGTTTCTCGGCGAGCGCGGTGAGATTGCGATAATGCACGAGCAGCGCATTCGCGCGCAGACGTTCGAGGGATTCGCGCGTCACCTCGGCGGTCACGCCGGGATGGCCGTCGCGGTCGCCGCCGACCCACGTGCCGACGCCGATGCGCGGGAGCGCATCGGGCGCCGCGAGCCGCGCGGGATTGAAGCCCGCCTCACTCCACGCGAGCCGCAGCCGTTCATCGAGCACCGGCAGAACCCCGGGGAAAACATCGCGCAGATAGTGAAGCACATTCCGGCGCTCATCGGCGAGCGTCGGCTTTTCCAAAAGGATTTCGCCTGTGCGCCAAAGACGCTCGAGCGCCGCCTTCACCTCCTCGGCGCGACGCCAGACTCCGCCGGGCGTGCGCGATCCCGTGCCGCCCTGCTGGAGCAACGCGAACAGCATGCGGTGATGATCGAGCACCGTGAGGCGCTTCGCCTCGGTCGGATGCGCCGTGAGCACCGGCTCCACGCGAACGCGGCGCATCTGCGCCACGATGTCGTCCTCGCTCGTTCCCGCAGCCTTCAGGGCTGCGAGATGGCTCCCCCACAGACCCTTCTCCGCCGCGACTCCCTCGTGTTCCTCCCGCAGTTCACGCACGGTCGCAGCGGCATTTTCCTCCACCATGTTCAGGAGCTGGAATGCCACCGAGTACGCGAGGCCGAGCCGGGCGGGCGCCTCGGACGTCATCGCGCCATCGCCGATCCACGGCAGGTGCGCGGCGAGTTCGCCATGGCCGAGATCGCGCAGCACCTCCGCAAACGCGCCGACGAGGAACCGCAGGTCGCGGTCGATCTGCTCGAAGCCGATGCGAAGGTAATCAGGCTTCTCCGTGTTCATTCCCTGAGGATGCTCCATCCCGCCCGATGTGGAAGCGGGGTTTGCGCGCGCCGGGGGAATGAGCGGCATTCTGGCAGGACTGCTGTTGCTGCATCTCCTGCTGCACGATGATCTCGTCCTCCAGGTTCATGAATGGCTGGAAGATGTAGGCGTTGAAAAGCGCGTCACCGATCGTGTTGAACTTCAACTGCAACTGATCGAGGTACTCGTGGAAGCCGGCGGCAAGCGCCTCCTCGACTGAGCCGTATTCGAGTTCCGCGAGCAGACGGCCGCTCAGCTTCTCGGCCTCGTTGCTGAAGCGGCGCGGCGAGACGCCCGAGATGCGGCGGAGCGCGTCATCGAGCTTCTCCACGCAGAATCGCACGCTGCGTGGAAAATCATCACTCAGCAGCAGCATCTCCGCGACCCACTCCGGGCGCACCTCCGCACCGTAGGCGGCCTTGTACGCATCCCAAGCGCTGCAAGAGCGCAGCATCGCGCTCAGCTCCAGCGCATCCCGCTGGCTGATGGCGCGCGGCCCATCCTTCCCCGGGAAAATGGCGTGCCGCACATCGAGGATGCGCGTGATCTTGTCCGCACGCTCGAGGAACTTTCCCGCCTGCATGAAATACCAGCCCTCGTTGTGGACGATCGTCGCGTAGATGGTGCCCACCAGCAGAAGACTCGCACTCTTGATGTGCCCAAAAAATTCCGCCGGACTCTGCCGCCACATCCCGCGCGCGTCATTCGAGCGGATCCACAGGTAAAGCCGGTTCAGCTCCTCCCACAGCTCGACCGTGATCTGGTCGCGCACCATGCGCGCATTTTCCCGCGCCTGGCACACGGAACTGAGGATCGAATTCGGATTCTCGCTGTCGAAGACGAGGAATTCCGTTACGCTCTGCCCCGTCGCCTTCGGATACCGCTCGAGGAACTTCTCCTCGTCGCCCGTGCTGTCGATGATCGGCATCCAATGGTCCACGAGGCTCTGGTCGTCGAGGCTGCGGAAATCGAGGATGAGCTGGAGATTCACATCCACGATGCGCGCGGTGTTATCGGCCCGCTCGATGAAGCGGCTCATCCAGTAGAGGCAGTTGGCGACACGGCTTAGCATGGGAAATCGGAAGTGATCAGTGCTTGGTAATTACTCGCTTACTCATCGCCATACAGCACCCATGTGTCCTTCGATCCCCCGCCCTGCGAGGAGTTCACCACCAGCGATCCTTTTCGGAGCGCTACGCGCGTGAGGCCGCCGGGGACGATGACGGTCTTTTCCCCCGAGAGAATGTAGGGACGGAGGTCGATGTGCCGGCCCTCGAAGTTCCCATCGTCCTGCCGCGTCGGATGCGTGCTCAGCGAAATCATCGGCTGCGCGATGTAATTGCGCGGGTCGGCCTTGATGAGCTCCCGGAATTTCTCGATCTCCTCCTTGCTCGCCTTCGGCCCCATGAGCATGCCGTAGCCGCCGGATTCGTTCGCCGCCTTCACGACCAGTTCGCCGAGGTGCTCCATGATGTATTCGAAGTCCTCCTCCTCACTCGCGAGATACGTCGGCACGTTCGGCAGGATGGGGTCCTGATCGAGGTAGTACTTAATCATCCGCGGCACGAAGTAGTAGATCACCTTGTCATCCGCGATGCCGGTGCCGATGGAATTGGCGAGCGACACATTCCCGGCGCGATACGCGTGGATGAGCCCCGGCACGCCGAGCGCGCTGTCGCGGCGGAAGACCGTGGGATCGAGGAAGTCGTCGTCGAGGCGCCGGTAGATGACGTGCACCGGCTTCAGCCCCTTCGTCGTACGCATCGACACGCGCCCGTCACGCACCACGAGGTCACGCCCCTCCACGATCTCGATGCCCATCTGCCGGGCGAGATAGGTGTGCTCGAAGTAGGCACTGTTGTACGACCCCGGCGTGAGGAGAACGACCGTCGGATCGGCAACACCCTCCGGCGCGATGTATTGGAGCATCTTCAGCAACTCCTGCGGATAATGCTCCACCGGCCGCACGCCGATCGCCTCGAACATCCCGGGAAAAGTCCGCTTCATCGCCCCGCGATTCTCCAGCACGTAGCTCACGCCGCTCGGGCAGCGCCCGTTGTCCTCGAGCACCATGTAAGTCCCGTCCGCGCCGCGGATGAGGTCCGTGCCGCAGATGTGGATGTAGATGTCCTTCGGCACCTCGAAGTTCACAAACTCGCGCCGGAAATGTTTTCCCGAGAGCACGTAGAACGGCGGGATCGTCCCGTCCTTGAGAATCTTCTGCTCGTGGTAGATGTCGTGCAGGAAGAGATTCAGCGCCGTGATGCGCTGGATCAGCCCCGCCTCGATGCGCTCCCATTCCTTCGCCGGGATGATGCGCGGCACGAGGTCGAACGGAAAAATCCGCTCCGTCCCCTGCGCATCGCCATACACATTGAAAGTGATCCCCTGCCGGAGAAAGGCGAGATCCGCCGCCAGCCGCTTCTGCTCAAACTCCTCCAGCGGCATGTCGCGCAGAAGCCGCTCGAACTTGGCATAGTGCGGACGAACCTTCCCGCCCGCTCCAGCCATCTCATCATAAAATTGTGACCCTGCAGAATACCCCTGTAGCACAGCGCCCTCCCGCCTACTGCTCAGTGCCCTTCCGCGCAAGCGCAAACTGGATGGATCCAAATCGGATGCCGGACGCCCTTCCATGACGGGATCCGCTCCTCGGGACCGGATTTGACCGGCACGCAACTTGCCCTCAGTCTCCACCCGCATCACCGCCGCGGGCAAGAGCCAGCGGACGCTGCCCCTCCAGACACTCGTGGACCGCGACGGCCAGACGAAAAGCGCGCTGGCCCTCATCATCGAAGAAGTCCTCCGCGCCGGGATCGAGCAGATCGCGATCGTGATCGCGCCGGGAGACGAGGCCGCATTCTGCACCGCCGCGGGCCCGCACGCTTCGCGGCTCACATTCATCGAGCAGACACAGCCGCTGGGCTACACGCATGCGGTTGCGTGCGCGGCGCGGTTCTGCGGGAATGAGGCC
>JBEBGK010000940.1:0-2070 GCA_040081515.1 Chthoniobacteraceae bacterium | reverse complement strand
CATCAGTATGGTCTCGCGTGGTTCGAGCAGCCGAGCGACGGAGGCGCGCAGGGCTGGCCGCGGCACATGATCACCGGGACGAAGCCCGGCGAAGGCGACACCGGCGTCATTTTCTCGCAGCCGCACGCGATCGATCTCGTGGACATGAATGGCGACGGGCTGAAGGACATCGTGACTGGCAAACGTTCTTGGGCGCACGGCCCCGCCGGCGACCCCGAGCCGAACGCGCCGCATGTCGTCTATTGGTTCGAGCTGAAACGCGAAGGCGGCAAGGCGAAGTTCGTGCCTCACATCATCGACGACAACAGCGGTGTCGGCACGCAGGTGCTCGGTGCGGACGTGAACGACGACGGCAAGCTCGACGTGGTCGTGGGCAACAAGCGCGGCGTCTTTGTGCATACGAGGAAGTAGGCGCCACTGGGGGTGCACTCCATTGACACGCCCCCGGATGAAGCGAAATTCCGTGGCATGACTCGAAAGAAACTTGAAAGCGTAATCGCGGAGGGCGTCCCGTTCAGCGTTCAACTGGCGGACGGGCGCTCCTACAAGGTGCCGCACAGCGATTACATTTCGCTTCCGCCGAAGAATGCCACTGTGGCGGTCGTGTATGAGGATGACGGGACCGTGCATGTGCTGCCGCTTCTTACCATGACGGGGCTGACTTATCGGACGGGTAGGAACTCTTCGTCGGCTTAGCCCGTTCTTGCGCACCGGCGGCGGGTGCGGAATGCTCGGCGGCCTATGTGGAAAGGCCGCTTCAAAGAAAACACCGCCGCACTGCTCCAGTCGTTCAGCGAGAGCATCAGCTTCGACTGGCGGCTGTGGCGGCATGATATTGAGGGCTCCATCGCGCACAGCGCGGCGCTCGAGAAGGCGGGGCTGATCTCGAAGAAGGAGCGGACGAAGATCGTGCGCGGACTGCGCGAAATCGGCGCCGAGATCGCGGCGGGGAAGTTCCGTTTCAAGACGGAGCTGGAGGACATCCACATGAACATCGAGGCCGAGCTGACGAAGCGCGTCGGCGACGCAGGCGCGAAGCTCCACACGGCGCGTTCGCGGAACGACCAGGTGGCGCTCGATCTGCGGCTGTATCTGCGCGACGAGTGCGATGCCGTCTCCGTGCTCTTGCGTGACTTGCAACGCGCGCTGGTGAACCTCGCCGGGCGGAACAAGGACATCATCATCCCCGGCTACACGCATCTCCAGCGGGCGCAGCCGGTGTACTTTGCGCACCATCTGCTGGCCTACGTGGAGATGATCGAGCGGGATCTGGGACGTGTCGCCGATGCGCGGAAGCGGATGAACGTGCTGCCGCTCGGCAGCGGTGCGATCGCGGGCTCGACCATCGTGCTCGACCGGAAGCTGGTCGCGAAGCTGCTCGATTTCCCGGACGTCACGCAGAACTCGATGGACGCGGTGAGCGATCGCGATTTTGCGGTGGAGCTCCTCGCCGCGCTCGCGCTCATCGCGACGCACCTTTCACGACTCAGCGAGGATGTGATCCTTTGGGCATCGAGCGAGTTCAAGTTCATCACCATCAGCGACGCCTACACGACCGGTTCGTCGCTCATGCCGCAGAAAAAGAATCCCGACGTCGCCGAACTCACGCGCGGAAAAACCGGGCGGGTCGTCGGCAATCTCGTCTCGCTGCTCACGACGCTGAAGGGTCTGCCGATGACGTACAATCGCGACATGCAGGAGGACAAGGAGCCGGTGTTCGACAGCGTGGATACGGTGAAGGCCGTGCTCGCCGTCTTCGCCGGCATGCTGCGCGGGACGAAGGTGAACGCCGCGGCCTGCGCTGCCGCCGTCGCGGACCCGATGCTGCTCGCGACGGATGTCGCAGATTATCTCGTGAATCGCGGTGTGCCCTTCCGGAAGGCGCACGAGATCGTGGGCAAGGCAGTCGCGCTGTGCTCTCAGCGCGCTTGCGATCTGCCGGAGCTTTTGCTCGCGGATTACCGCGCCCTGTCGCCTGTGTTTGGCCGGGATGTCTTCAAGTGCTTCCGCCTCGTGAAGGCGATGGAAGCCCGGCGCGCCGTCGGGGCGCCCTCGCCGCGGAATGTCGCG
>JBEBGK010000939.1:0-2072 GCA_040081515.1 Chthoniobacteraceae bacterium | reverse complement strand
CTCCTGCAATACCTGTTGGGACACCATCGTCACGCGCCAGGCGGTGATTTCCTGCGTCAACAATCCGCGCGTCGGGCAGGTGGACGAGGTCGACTGGTGGCCGGTGAAGGCTGCAACCCGGCGGAGGATCGTCGTCGTGGGCGGTGGCATCGCCGGATTGGAAGCCGCCTGGGTCGCCGCGGCACGCGGGCACGACGTCACCGTGTTCTCACGTTCGGCGCAACCGGGCGGAAAAGCACGGCTGCGCTCTTTCCTGCCGGGCGGCGAGGAAGTCTCCAGCATCTACGATTACCAGCTGGGCGCGGCACAACGCGCCGGCGTGCGCTTCGAGTTTGGCGTGGACGCTACTTTGAATGATGTGCTTTCCGCATCTCCCGATGCAGTGATTCTCGCCGCCGGGGCTGATATGGTCCGGCCCGCCTGGGCGCCGGCCGGGATGATTCCGGATCTGCGCGATGCGGTTGCAGGTGCGCTGAAGAATCACGCGAGGCAACCGGGCACGGCGGTGCTTTTCGACATGGATCACTCGGAAGGAACCTACGCTGGCGCGGAATACTTCCACGCCATGTTCGAGCGCGTGGTGCTCGTGACCTCGCGCAACTCGATTGCGGACCTGTGCTCGCTGGTGTCGCGCCAGGGCATCGAGCGGCGGTTCTCGCAAAAGGGCATCGAGACTATGTATTTGAGCGAGCCGCGCTGGAGCGATGAAATCGAGGACGGGCGGCTGGCCTGCGCGAACATCCACAGCGGCCGCACGCAGTGGATCGAGGATGTAGCGCTGATTACCTATTCCACGCCACGCGCGTCAACGGATGGTCTCGCGCCGGCGCTGCGTGCCGCAGGCATCCCGGTCACGCCGGTGGGTGACTGCCGCTCGCCCGCTGAAATGCTGGCGGCGACGGCCGATGGCCATGCAGCCGGGAACGCGGTCTAGTTGCCGATGAAACTACAGATCCTTCAGCCGCGCTTCCCAAGCCGAGCGCTGCTCCCAGGGCGGTGCAGCGGTGATGCCCATGTGCTTGCCGAGCACCCAGGCGAGGCACAGGGTGGACGAAAGGATGGGTTTGCCGAATTTGCGCGCAAGCCCGTCGATGGCGCCCAGGGTCGGCATGCCGGTGCCCGAGAGCAGGAGCGCATCCGCGTCGCTGCGCTTGAGGCGGGCGGCCGTCTTGATCGCGTCCGCGCTGGTGATGTTGTAGACGTTGCGGGTGTCCGCGGTATCGGCTTCGACCTGGACGACTTCCGAGACTTCGATGCCGGCTTCGGTGTAGTAGGCGACAGCCGCTTCAGTGAGCCAGGTGGGGTAGGGCGACACCAGCGCGACTTTGCGCGCGCCCACATGCGCGAGCGATTCGAGGATGGCCTCGGTCGCGGGCACCACGGGATACCCGCGCTGCTTAGACAACCCGGCGAATGCCTTCCGGTCCTTCTTCACACCGAGCAGGTAAGACGAACCCGTGCAGGCGAAGCCGAACGCCGTCATCGGCGCGTTGTCGAAAGTGTCGATGGTGGTATCGAGCGTATGAAAGTAGTCGAGCAGCCTCTGGCGCGAATCAGAGCGGCTGCCCTGCAACCGGGCGGTGATCAGGTTCACGCCGGCCGGCACCAGGACGCGGAACTCCGCCTCCACCGTCGTGTTTGCCTGGGGGACGCCGATGCCGATCGTTCCCGCCTTGCCGTATTCCCGTTTCGATTTCATGTCGTGCATTCTAACCAGGAGAGATCCATGATCTCGCGCTTCTTCAAGTTCGCCCTCGCCGGTATCGCTGCCAGTTTCGCCGCCGCTTCTTTTGCGCAGCAATATCCAAACAAACCCGTCCGGTTGATCAATCCCTGGACCCCAGCGGGGCCGGCGGAGCTCCTGACGCGCATCGTCGGGCAGAAAATGGCCGATTCGCTCGGCCAGCCGTTCATCGTCGAGAACAAACCCGGCGCCAACGGGACCATCGGCGCGACCTTCGTTGCCAAGTCGGCGCCGGACGGCTACACCATCCTCTTCTCGCACGTCGGTCCGATGGCGATCAGCCCGGCCGTGGTCGAGAAGATGCCCTACGACACGCTGAAGGATTTCG
>JBEBGK010000938.1:0-2072 GCA_040081515.1 Chthoniobacteraceae bacterium | reverse complement strand
GGTCGGCGAGTTCCGCGAGCAGTGCGGCCTTCTCGCTCATTCCTGATCCAGCCATTCCTGATCCTTCCTGATTTCAGCGGTGGTCATGGGAAAAAGTTTCGTTGCCAGCCTCGAGCGTGCGGCGAGTGCGAGCAGGATCACGCCGGCGAGATGGGCGCCGGCCATCGCGAGTGCCGCCCACAACCACGCATGCGGGCCGCCGAGCGCCTGGGCGAGGAGAAAGATCGCGGCGAGACACAGGAAGAGCCATCCGAACGTCGCGAGCACGATGGCGGCTGCCACGATCGCTAGGAGTTTGAGGCCGTGCGCCGCGGCCTCGCGGCCCTCGATCGATGCAAGCTGGAATCTCGCGGAGGCATATCGCGCGCACGCGGCGAGAAATGCGCGCACTTGCCCGGCCGCGCCCGGTGTCCCACGGTCGGGCGCTGGCTCCCGTTCGCTCATCGCGCGTCAGCGCCGGCAGATCAGGCCGAACACAAAGCCGATTCCCACCGCGGCGAGGACACTTTTCGTGGGGTTCTTGCGCACGTATTCCTCGACCTCCTTCTGGATGTCGCGGGCCTTGCCCTGCCATTCGCCGGCGACGCCGCCGGCCCGCTCGCGGAATTCCCGCGCGACCTCCGCCGCGGCATCGCGCATTTCGGACGCCGCCGCGCGCGCGTGCGCCTTGGAGGCTTCGAGGTGATCTTTGTTGCCGTTTTCGGGGATGGAGTCGCTCATTTTTCGCGGAATATGATTCGGGCTTTGGTCAGGTCGTATGGCGACATTTCGAGTTCGACTTTGTCACCGGGAACGATCCGTATGAAATTCTTCCGCATCTTGCCAGATATATGAGCGAGCAGGACATGCCCGTTCAAGAGCTGCACCCGGAACATGGTGCCCGGGAGCACTTCTTTCACGATCGCTTCAGTGCGGATGCATTCTTCTTTGGCCATCGGAATGCAAAAACTCTGCCGCCTGCCCGGCGGAAATCAATCCCGGAGTGCGGGACCGAGCCAGCCTCTCAGCGGGCCATCGCCGCCTCGATGTCGCCGGGCTCGATCGGGATCTCCGCCATCAGATTGACGGGCTCCTTTTCAGTGACGAGCACCGTGTTTTCCAGCCGCACCGCGACCTGCTCCGCGGGGATGTAGATGCCGGGCTCGACCGTCATCACCCATCCCGCCTGCACCGGCTGCGTGCTGTCGCCCACGTCATGCACATCGAGCCCGATGGGATGCCCGACCCCGTGCATGAAATACTTTTTGACCGCGGGGGAATCGGGATCCTGTTTCTTCACGTCCCGCGGTTTGAGCAGGCCGAGCTTCAGGAGTTCCTCGGTCATGAGCGCCTCGGAAGCCTTCTGCCAGGCTTTCGGCAGAATCCCGGGACGCAGCTTCGCGGTCGATGCCTTGAGGACGCGCAGCACTGCATTATAGATTTGCCGCTGACGGCGCGAAAACCGGCCGCTCACCGGGATGGTGCGTGTCATGTCCGAATTGTAGTTCGCGTACGAGGCCCCGACGTCGAGGAGCAAAAGCTGGCCGGCCTTCAGCTCGGCGGAGTTTTCCTGGTAGTGCAGACAGCACGCATTTTTCCCGCCGGCGATGATCGGCTCGTAGGCGAAACGGCCCCGCCCGCGGATGAACTCATGCGCGAACTCCGCCTCCACCTCCGTCTCGCTCACGCCGGGCCTCGTGAATCGCAGCACGCGGCGGAACGCCTTCCCGGTGAGCGCGGAGGCACGGCGGATGACCGCGACCTCCAGGTCGCTCTTCACGACCCGGAGCTGGTGCATGAGCGGCGCGAGCCTCCGGAAATCATGCAACGGCAGCCAGTGCCGCGCTTCGCGGATGAAGCGGTCGTCGCGCGTCTCGACGTCCGCAGAAGCGCGCTTGTGCTCGTTCGTATTCAGGAAGATGTGCTCCGCCTCGAGCGCGAGCCTGCGGAAGAGCGGCCAGAACTCATGCGCCCATTTCACCGTCTGGATCCCCGTGAGCGCCTGCGCCTCCTCCCTCGTCAGCTTGTGTCCTTCCCACAGCTCGTTCTGCTCGTTCGGTTCCCGGAGGAAAAGAATCTCGCGGGTCTTCTCA
>JBEBGK010000937.1:0-2077 GCA_040081515.1 Chthoniobacteraceae bacterium | reverse complement strand
TAGGCGCCCATGCCCACGCTGTCCTCGACGACCTCCTCGCGGCGGCAATTTCGCTCGGTCATCACGTAATCACCGATCATGCGACGCGCCTCGCGGACGTAGAGCTGGCGCGGCCAGTTGTCGTTCTCGGTGAACTCGTCCTTCGCAAGACCGAGCTTTTGAAATGCCTCGCGGACCTTCACCGGCACGCGCGGATGGTGGGCGTAGGTCCACATCAGGCCCTTCTGCCAGTCCTCGTGCGCCTTCCAGATCCGCGCGCGCGTCGCGTAGTCCGCATCGGGGTAATCCCAGTTCGCCCCGATGAAATCCGTGCTCACTGCGAAGTTGTTATTCGTGTCCGTCTTGCGATTGGGCATCCAGCCGGGCGCCCAGGAAATGCGAAGGTCGCCCGCCTCGACGTTGCGCAGGGCGAGCTCGAACATGCGCTCGTCGTAATTCGCCGGCTTCTCCCATTCGCGCCGGTTCTCCGGCACGTCGGTCGTGCACATGCGGAAATTGTAGGCCTGCACCTTGCGATCGCCGGAGAATTCCACGCCGGGCTCGCGCTCGATGCCGGGAAGCAACCCGCTCGAAGGATCGCCCGGTCTCACGTATGGATCCACCTTCGCGGTGAACTGGTGGTGCCTGCTCTGGCCGACCTGCACGCCGTTCAACGTCTCGCCGTACGTCGCGTTCGCCTCCCGGCCCACATGATAGCGCACTCCCGCCCCCGCCATCAGATCGCCCTCGTAGCTCGCATCGATGAACATCCTGCCCGCGAACTCGCGCCCGCTCTCCATCACGATCTTCACGATGCGCGCACCATCCTTCACCACGCCATTTTTCAAATCGAGCCGCTCGCCGAGGACGACGGTCACGCGTTCCCCCGCGGCCTTCAGCATCCCGTCGTACACCGCGGAGGCCGCGTGCGGCTCGAAGGTCCACATCGTGTCCTCGCCGCCGGTGTTGCCGCGCGGCTTCTTCGCAAAGTAATCCTCGCGCGTCTGGTGCCTCCATTTCGCAGCGTCCGAGTAATGCCGGAAAATGCCCGCGTAGAACTCGCGCGACAGCCCGCCGATCGCGCGCTTGTTGCCGATGTCGGTCGCGCCCAGCCCGCCGGTGGTCAGGCCGCCGAGGAACTTCGTCGGCTCGATGAGCACCGCCGTCCGTCCCTCGCGGGCGGTCTGGATGGCGGCGGTGATTCCGGCGGAGGTGCCGCCGTAGATGACGACATCCGCGGCGCGGACGGTCGTGCCGAGGGCGAGGAGGCAGAGCAGGAGGGTGCGCATGGGATCGCCTATCTGCGCGCCCGGTCGCTCACCCGCAAGCCCGGATCGCCCCCTGCTAATCCTCCTCCCGCGGCGGATTCACCTCGCGCGTCGTCGCGCCGTTGGTGTCGCTCAGGATCAGCAGCGCGAGTTTCGCGACTTCGTTCAACTCGGCGGGCTTGAGCATCTGATAGTCGAGGCCGTTGGCCGGCGCCGGCTCGGGGCCGCGCGGCGTGGGCGGCTCCATGTTGACGCCGCCATTCAGGCTGGCGTAGTCGAACCGTCCGCGCAGATCCGTGTAGCCGTCCTTGAAAAACCGCACGGTGCCATTCTTGAGCCGCGCATACACCTTCACGTATGCCTTGCCCACGGGCCTGCCGCTGCCGCTGTCGAGCGCCTCGATGCGGCCGTAGTTCTCCGCGACCGTGAGCTTCAGCGTGTTCGCATGGTACGCCTGCGTTCTGCGCTGCCCGGCGCCGACGACCTCGACGAGGACGTTCGCCCTTGCAAACTCCGCGGGAAGCGGAATGTCGAGGGCGTCCCTGCCCTTCGGCAGTTCGTGCCGGTCGGTGCGCCCGGGCTTGATGATGCTGAAGCGGCCCGCGTCCTGGCTTACGAAGGGATTGCTGCTGAAGGAGAACTCCGGGTCCATGAGGTAGTAGTTCACGGTCAGCTCGCCGAGGTTCTTCCACGTCACCGCGACCGACTTGTTCTCCACTTTGAAATCGAACACCGGCTCCGTCGCGGCGAGTTCGCCCTGCTGCTGTTCGCGGTCGGGCTTGTCGCCCTTCTCGGGCTTCACGGCCTTGCCCTCGATCTCGTCGAGCTGC
>JBEBGK010000109.1:0-8149 GCA_040081515.1 Chthoniobacteraceae bacterium | reverse complement strand
CTTCTTGAGGTCCTGCCGGTAGGCGGCCAGCACTTCGGCGTGCAGCGCCGTGAGACGTTGCACTTCCTTCTCCGACGGCGGGCGCGAGAGACACAGGACGAAGCCGCGACGCGCACGCTCGGCTGGCGTTGCAGCGTCCGCGACCATCCGGCGCGCGAGCGCCTGCGCGGCTTCGATGTAAACGGGATCATTCATCGTCACGAGCGCCTGGAGCGGCGTGTTCGAGCGGTTGCGGCGCAGCGTGCAGACTTCGCGGTTTGGCGCATCGAAAGTCGCCATCGAAGGATACGGCGCGGTGCGGCGCCACTCGGTGTAGAGCGCGCGGCGATGCTGATCGCCGCCGGCGCTCGTCTGCCAGTCGAGCCCGCCGCCGAAGGCCGCACTGAGACCCATGCTCGGACGCGGGGGACGCACGGACGGGCCGTACATTTTCCGCGAAAGGAGTCCGCTCACCGCCAGCGCCTGGTCGCGCACCATCTCAGCGCTCATCCGGAAGCGCGGACCGCGCGCGAGCAGGCGGTTGTCGGGATCGCGCGCAACGAGTTCCGGTGAGACCTTCGACGACTGACGATAGGTCGCGGAGGTCACCAGCAGCTTGAGAAATTTCTTCACATCCCACTTCTCTCGCACCAGTTCCGTGGCGAGCCAGTCGAGCAACTCCGGATGGGAAGGCAGGTCGCCCTGCGCGCCGAACTCCTCGCTCGTCCGCACAATCCCGATGCCAAAGATGGACTCCCAAAACCGGTTCGCGGTCACCCGCGCTGTCAGCGGGTTGTTTTCGTCCACGAGCCAGCGCGCGAGCGTGAGCCGGTTCGTCGGCGCGTCCTTCGGCAGCGGATGAAATGCGGCGGGCACACCCTCGGCCACCTTGTCCGCGAGCACGAGGTAGTTTCCGCGGAGCTGGACCTTCGTCTTGCGTCGCTGCTCCGTTGCGAGTTCGCGCATCACGGGCACCGTCACCGGCGCTATGCCGTCGATCTGCTTGCGGAGCGCGGCGAACTTCTCCCGTTCCGCCTTCAGCTCGGGCGAAATCTGGCGGGCGTAGTAGTCCTTCACTCGCTCCTTCTGCTTCCCGTCGCGCCGCTCCTCGCTCACAGCGAGCGCCGCGAGCACGTCAGACGGCGTGCGAGCTTGCACCGCCGCGCGCGGGTCGGACGTCATCGAGAGCCGGAACTGGCCGAGCGTCGTCTTTTCGAATTTCGACTGCTGCTCGATCGTGACGATGATCTTTGATCCCACAGGAACGTCCACCGGCTTTGCCGCGAGGAGCGTCAGCGTGTGGGGCTTAGTGGTGGCTCCACCGACCCCCCATCCGTGCTGCTTGCTGCCCGGCTTGGCCTTGGGATTCTTCGGCGCATCGACGAGCACGAGGCCCGCATCGAAATCCGCCTGCGTGAAATCCGCGACGGCGCTTGCGAAAGGGATCTCGCGGCTGCCGTTCACACTGAAGGTCACGCTCTTCATCGGCGCGTCATTGCCCGGCTGCTCCCACACCGGCTGCCGTTTCGCGTCGAGCGCGACAATGCGGAAGCCTTTCAACCGCTCGGGAATCTCCGCGCGATTCCACACGACGATTCGCTCCAGCGGGAGTTCCGCTTTCAAATCCACCTCCCACCAGCGGTCATCGCCTTCCGCCGTGTGCGCCACGGAACCCTTGTCGTATTCGCCCGCTGTATTTCCATCGATCGCCCGGCCCGCCGCCGCGTCCGCAAATGAGCCGGCCTGGGTCGCCTCGCCCTTGCGCGCCACATTCACGCCACCGCTCAGCACCTCGACTTCCGCGATCTGGAGGATCCTGTTCTTCCCCGGCAACTCGATGCGCACGAACCGCGCGGCCGGACCCTTCGAGGCAGCGGGCGGCGCGATGGTCGCGCGCACCCGGGTGATGACAAAATTGCCGCCGCCATGCCCTGCGCCCTTGCCGGGCAGCGTATCCTGCGGGAGCGACTCGATGCGAAGGGCCGCGATTTTTCCCTCGGCCGACACCGGCAGTTCCACCGTGTAGATGTCCTGTTTCGCGTCGTTCTTCGGCACCGACACCGCGCCGTCGGGCTGCGGCTGCATCACGGCACCGGACTTCGCCTTCGCGGCGACCGGCTGCGGGGCACGCCAGTCGAGCTTCACCGGAAACTCACGCGTCCATTTCTCCGCCGCTGCGAGCACTGCCGGCGACGGCGACTTGAATTTGCCATCGAGCATCGCGATCTCCGACTCCCACTGGGCGCGCTGCGCCTTTTGTTCCGCGGTGAAAAAGCTCAGCAACGGCGATTCGTCCTTCTTGTCCGCGTCCTGCGTGTTGTTCAGGAAGGCGAAGACCTTGAAATACTCGGCGTTCGAGATCGGGTCGTACTTATGCGTGTGGCACTGCGCGCACGCGAATGACGTGCCCATCCAGACGGACATCGTCGTGTTGGCGCGGTCCACGATCGCGGCATTGCGAAACTCCTCGTCCTGCGTGCCGCCCTCGCTGTTCGTCATCGTGTTGCGATGGAACGCCGTCGCGACGAGCTGGTCCTCCGTGGGATTCGGCAGCAGGTCGCCGGCGATCTGCTCGATGGTGAACTGGTCGAACGGCATATTCGCGTTGAACGCGCGGATGACGTAATCGCGATACGCCCAGATCGTGCGCGGCGGGTCATCCGCGTAGCCCGCCGAATCCGCGTAGCGGGCGAGGTCCAGCCATTGCCGCGCCCAATGCTCGCCGTACGCCGGCGATGCGAGCAGTCGATCCACGAGCTTCCCAAAGGCATCGGGAGACTGGTCGTTCACGAACGCATCCGTTTCCTCCGGTGTCGGCGGCAGCCCGGTGAGGTCGAGCGAAACCCGGCGGATGAGCGCGTACCGGTCCGCCTCCGGCTGCGGCACGAGTTTCTCTTTTTCCAGCCGGGAGAAAATGAACGCGTCGATCGGATTTTCAGCTTTGATCTTTGAAGTTGGAACTTCCGGCACCGCCGACCGCAATGGCTTCTCGTAGGACCAATGTTTCGCGTACTTCGCCCCGGACGCGATCCACTGTTTGAGCAGTTCGACCTCATGCGCCGACAGTTTCTTTCCCGACTTCGGCGGCGGCATCACTTCATCCGAATCGTCCGACACGATGCGCGCCATCAATTCGCTCTTCTCCGGATGCCCCGGCACCA
Organism: Chthoniobacteraceae bacterium; assembly: GCA_040081515.1. Lineage (GTDB taxonomy): Bacteria > Verrucomicrobiota > Verrucomicrobiia > Chthoniobacterales > Chthoniobacteraceae > SXWH01. Next base: position 5,009 of record JBEBGK010000109.1, on the reverse strand, counting down.
CGGCGTACGCACCATCGAGATCGGCGCGGGCGCCCTCCTCGGTGTCCAGCCTCAGGCCGCCGCTCCCCTTCTTTCCGCCCTTGCGCTCGTCCTGGTCGGGGCCGTGGCACTTGAAACAGATGTTCGAAAGAATCGGCCGGATCTCGCGCTGAAAGTCGGGCGCCTGCGCGGCGGGCAGACGCACCGGGAAAAGGAATGCCGACGTGATCGCCACGAGCAGCAGTGAAGGGTTTCGATGAACGTTCATGGAGCGTGGGAAAATTACCCTGCCTTTTGATATTTGTCTGCCACGGACGCGAACTCCCCACAGCCGGGCCTACCTGCCGGCCGGGGCACCTTTTAGCTTTTCGATCAAATAATCCTGCACCGTCGCATGCTTCACATCCGGCGCACCGGGATAGACGAGTTCGCAGGCGACGCCGTTCGCCTTGCAATGCTCCTGGAGTTTCACGCCGAAGTTGGCCGTGTGCGTCGGGTCCTTTTGGTCCTGCCCCAGCGCGGGCGGGGCGTTAAAGGTGAGGTAGACCGGCGGGTCGTCCGAACTCACCAGCGCATACGGGGAATATTCGGCGATCCACGGAAGGATCGTGTCGCGCTTTGCGAGGAACTCATCGAACTGCGAGAGATTCTTCTCCTTGTCGCCGGCAAAGCCGAACGCGTGGCCGCCGTACCGGCTGTTCGGCGTCCATTCCTTCATCTGCTTCGGGTCGAGCGTCGTCTGCGCCCCGCTCACCGCCGCGCACCACAGCCGTGTGGATTCGCGGGCGATGGGGTCCGCACTTTTCGGATCCGCCATATCGGGATGAAACGCCAGCCACAGCGAGGAACACGCGCCCGCGCTCCCGCCGCTCGCGCCGATGCGCTCCTTGTCAATGTTCCACTCCTTCGCCTTGCTGCGCACAAACTGCAGGGCGCGCGCCGCGTCGTGCAGCGGCCCCTTTACCGGCGGCACCACCTTGTCCGCGGTCGCCTCGGCGATGAAGCGGTATTCCACCGAGACCACGGAGATGCCGGCCTTCAACATGATCGGCAGGAGGCTCGCGACACTCGTACGATTGCCGCCCTGCCAGCCGCCGCCATGGATGAAGAAAAGCAGCGGCGTCGGCTTGTCGGATTCAGCCTTCCAGAAATGCATCACCTGTTTCGGGTGCGTGCCGTACGCCACATCGGCGATCGTGGGCGTCGGAAGCGGGACGGCGGCGGGTTTCTTAGCGGCGGGCCTCGCGGCCGGTACGTCCGCGGGTTTCGCCACAGGGGCATCCGCGCTCCAAGACGGAAGCACGGCGAGGAGGGCGAGGGCGATTGGGAGGAGGGACTTCATGGAGTGGGAAAGCATGGCGAATGGATGAACGGCGGAGGGCCGGTTTCTTTGGCGCGACGAAGCGCGGCGTCCATGCCCGCCGATGCGGACAGGAGCGGGCTACGCGAGAAGACCCTTCACCACGCGCGATTTCTCGACGCCCGTGAGGCGGAAATCCAGGCCCTGAAAGCGATACGTGAATCGCTCGTGGTTGATGCCGAGCAGATGCATCACCGTGGCGTGGAGGTCATGCACGTGGACGGGATCTTCGGCGACATTGTAGCTGAAATCATCCGTCGACCCGTAGGTGATCCCCGGTTTCACACCGCCACCCGCCATCCACATCGTGAAACAACGCGGATGATGGTCGCGCCCTGCCTCCGGGCTGTCCCACTGGCCCTGGCCGGCGACACCGCGCCCGAATTCACCGCCCCAAATCACGAGCGTGTCGTCGAGCAGGCCGCGCCGCTTCAGATCCGTGATGAGCGCGGCGCTCGGCTGGTCGGTGTCGCGACAGCGCGCCGTACACCAGGACGTGAGACGGCTGTGGTGATCCCAGTCGGGATGAAAGAGCTGGATGAAACGCACGCCCCGCTCGACGAGGCGTCGGGCGAGGATGCAGTTGGCCGCGTAGCTGCCGGCCCTGCGCGAGTCGGGACCGTAGAGCTCGAAGACTTCATCCGGCTCGTCGCCGAGGTCGGTCAACTCGGGCACGCTGCTCTGCATGCGATAGGCCATTTCGTACTGACGGATGCGCGTGGCGATCTCGGGATCGCCGGTCTGTTCGAGTCGCATCCGGTTCAGTTCGCCGAGACCGTCGAGCATCCCGCGGCGCACTTCGCGGGGGAGACCTTCGGGGTCGCGGAGATAAAGCACGGGGTTCTTCGCATTGCGGAGCTTCACGCCCTGGTAGCGCGACGGCAGGAAGCCGCTGCCCCAGTAGTGATCGTAAAGCGGCTGGTCGCTCGGACGCTGCATCTTCGAGATGAGCACGAGATAATCCGGCAGGTTCCGGTTCGTGCTGCCGAGGCCGTAGCTCACCCATGCGCCCATGCTCGGCCGCCCGGGAATCTGGTGGCCGGTGAGAAACTTCGTCATCGCCGGCGCATGGTTGATCTCGTCCGTGTGCATGGACTTGATGAAGCACACGTCGTCCGCGACGCGCTGCAAATGCGGGAGCCATTCGCTGATGGTCGCGCCGCTCCGGCCGCATCGCGCGAACTTCGTCGCCGCCGGCTTGATGAGCTGCTTCTGATTCGCAGTCATCGTGGTGAGACGCTGGCCCTTTCGCACGGATTCCGGCAGCTCGATGCCCGCCCATTTCGCGAGTCCGGGCTTCTCGTCGAAGAGTTCGATCTGCGACGGGCCGCCGGATTGCGTGAGGAAAATGACGCGCTTTGCCTTCGGGGCGAAGTGCGGGAGCGCGGGAAGCCCGGACGGCTCCGCCGATGCGAAGGCGCGCCCGAGCAGCGAGGAAAGCGCCATCGCGCCGACCGAAACACCGGTGCATTGGCCGAGGAAGTAGCGGCGCGTGATGTGGAGCGGATCATTCATGGGTGATGGCTTCGTCGAGGTTGAGCATGAGGCTCGCGACCACCGTGTGGGCCGCGAGTGCCGGAAGATCGAGCCGCACATCCGGCGGGGCCTGTCCGAACTGGAGGAACTTCGCCGCGTCGCCGGGCTGCGCCCGGTAATGCGCAAGCGCGCGTTCGAGTTCGCGGCGGAGCACCTCCAACTCCTTGGCCGTTGCGTCGCGCGACAGCACGCGGCGGGAAAGCAATTGCAGCCGGGCCGTCACGTCGCCGGGTTGCACGAGCATTTGAAGCGCAATGGCGCGCGACGCCTCGAGGTAGGTTTCATCGTTGAGCAACGTGAGCGCCTGCAGCGGCGTGTTCGTGCGCGGCATGCGGACCTCGCACACGCGGCGCTGCGCGGAATCGAAGAGAAACGTCGGCGCGATCGCCCGGCGCCAGAAGGCATACAGGCTGCGGCGATACTGGGCGGCGCCTTCGCTGGGATCGTAGCGGAAGCGGCCCATGAACATTTCCTCCCACACGCCTTCCGGCTGATAAGGCTTCACCGGCGGACCTCCAAGCGCGGGATTCAACAGCCCCGCCGCGCGCAACGCCGCGTCCCGCAGCATCCAGCTCGGCAGGCGAAAGCGCGGGCCGCGGGCGAGCAGGCGGTTCCCGGGGTCGCGGGCGAGGAGCTCCGCGTTCACATCCGATGCCTGGCGGTAGGCCGAACTGCCCGCCATCAGCGCGAGCAGATGCTTCACGTTCCAGCCGCTCTCGATGAACTCGACCGCGAGCCAGTCCAGCAACTCGGGGTGCGTCGGCCGCTCGCCCTGCAATCCGAAATCTTCCGGCGTGCGCACGAGCCCCGCGCCAAACATGAGCTGCCAGAGGTGATTCACCAAGACCCGCGCGGTCAGCGGATTCTCGCGGGACACGATCCACTTCGCCAGGCCGAGCCGCGTCTCTTCTCCCGCGACGGGCCACGGCGCGATGGCCTCGGGCACGCCGTGCCGCACCTTGTCGCCGTGCTTGTCCCACACGCCGCGCACGAGCACGAAGGTGTCGCGCGGTTCCTTGCGCTCGGCCAGCACCATGACGTTCAGCTTGCCCGCGGCCTTCTTCACTTCCTCAAGCTGGCCGGTCGCCCGCTCGAGCGCCGCCTTCGGTCCGCGATACGGTTCGTAATCTTCGAGGAATTGCGCGAACAGCCGCTCGCGCAGTTTGGGATCGATCTTCGACGCATCGCCCGCGGCGGCCGCGGCGAGATCCTCCAGCGGCGCGGGCTTCACACTGCGCACCGCCTCCCCCGGCTGATCGGTCACCGAAAGGCGGAAGCGCCCGATGTTTGCATCCCCCAGCGTCGAGCGGTGGCGCAGCTCGAAAACGATCTCCTCGTCGTCATCGAGCACCAGCGGCTCGCCGAGCGCGAAGACGGCGCTATGCGGTCCGATCGCCGGCGCGCCCTTGGTGGTCCAGCCGTTCCGCGGATCGTCGTCGAGCACACCCTTGATGTCGCCATAGTTCCGGTCGCCCTTTTGCTGGGCGGAAATATCCGCGACTGCCGAACTCACGACGATGTCCCGGATCTGCGAACTCCCCTTGCGCCTCACCTGCACCTTGATGTCCGTGAGGATGAACTCGCCCGATTTTCCCCGCGAGAACGCGCCACCGGTGTGCGAGGCGTGCGGCAGCACTTCGAGCTTCAGGCCGGTCACGCGCGGGAGATTCACCGCGCCGATGACGCGATAATCGTCCTGCGGGAGATTCGGTCCGCCGGCCTGCACGATTCCGTCCGGCTCCTGCGAGAGCAGCGTGCCTTCGCTGGACTCCAGCGCCGTGGCCTTCATCACGTGCCATGCGAAGAAGCCGCCCCGCACATCCGCGATGCGGCGGGCGAGCCATTGGCCGAATGGAGCCGCGGCATCCGCCCGCGCCTGCGCTTCCGCGGGCTTCCGATCCCCGACGAGTCGCTGCGCCTCGGCGACCGCGCGCGCGGCGAGGGGCGATTGATAGCCCAGGTACGGCTTCGCGGCGCTGCCCGCCTTTCCGTCCTCGTCGATGCTGTTGAAGAACGCCGTGAGGCTGTAGTAGTCCGACTGCGAGACGGGATCGAACTTGTGCGAATGGCACTGGCAGCAGCCCAGCGTTAGCCCGAGCCATGTGGTGCCGATGGTGTTCACGCGATCGATGAC
>JBEBGK010000936.1:0-2079 GCA_040081515.1 Chthoniobacteraceae bacterium | reverse complement strand
CATCCGCAGCGGTGGCGATGGCGGCGACGGCTTCGGTAGAGCAGGCGCGCATCAAGTATCTCGGCCAGCAGGGCGCGCTCACCGTCGTGAGCAAGGGGATGAAGGACGTGAGCAAGGAGGACAAGCCGCGCATCGGGAAGTTGCTCAATGACGTGCACGCGGCGGTGACCGCGGCGCTCGATGAACGCAAGGCGGCGCTGCAGGGTGATGCGGACAAGGCGGCCTTTGCCGGCGTGGATGTGACGCTGCCGGGGACGCCGTCCGGCTTCGCGGGGAAGGGGACGCTGCATCCGATCACGCAACTGCTCGACAGGACGATCGCAATTTTCCGCCGCATGGGTTTCGCGCTCGCGGACGGGCCGGACATCGAGACGGAGTTCCACTGCTTCGACGCGCTGAACACGCCCGCCGATCATCCGGCGCGCAACGAGCAGGACACTTTCTACATGCCGGATGGCCGCCTGCTGCGGACGCATACGAGCACGGTGCAGATTCGCACCATGGAGAGCACGCCGCCACCGGTGCGGATCATCGCACCCGGCGCCGCGTACCGACGTGATGAGATCGATGCGACCCATCTCGCGCAGTTCACGCAGATGGAGGGTCTCTATGTGGACGAAGGCGTGAGTGTGGCGGACCTGAAGGGCACGCTGGAGTTTTTCTTCCGCGAGCTGTTCGGTAACGACGCGAAGTTCCGCTTCCGTCCGCATTTCTTTCCGTTCACCGAGCCGAGCTACGAGGTGGACATCAAGACGACCGCGCTTGGAGCCGCCGACCGCTGGCTGGAAATCGCTGGATGCGGCATGGTGGATCCGGCGGTGTTCGAGTCCATCAACGGCAGGCGCGGCGACAGCGCCTACGACCCGGAGAAATACACCGGCTTCGCATTCGGCTTCGGCCTGGATCGTCTCGCCATGATCATGGCCGGCGTCCCGGACATCCGCTATTTCACCGACAGCGACCAGCGCTTCCTCGCGCAGTTTTAATTTCCGATGAAAGTCTCTCTTAACTGGCTCCGTGAATTGGTCGAGTTGCCTCCGACCGTGCCTGCGCTTGTGGATTTGCTCACGATGGCGGGTGTCGAGGTCGAGGGCGTCGAGACGCATGGGTGCGCCATCCCGAATGTCGTCGTCGCGCAGATTCGCGAGAGCGTGCAGCATCCGAATGCGGATCGGCTCAGCGTTTGCCAGGTGGATGACGGGACGGGCACGGCGCGGCAGATCGTCTGCGGCGCGAAGAACTACAAGGTCGGCGACAAGGTCCCGCTCGCGCTCCCGGGTGCGAAGCTGCCGGGCGATTTCACGATCAAAGTGGGCAAGCTGCGCGGCGTGGAGAGCCAGGGGATGATGTGCAGCGCGAAGGAACTCAGCCTCGCCGAGGATGCCGAGGGGCTGCTCATTCTCCCGACGGAAAGCAGGATCGGCGCGCCCATCGCGGAGGTGTTCCCCGGCGATACGATCCTCGATCTGGAGATCACGCCAAACCGCGCGGATTTGCTCAGTGTCACGGGCATCGCGCGTGAGATCGCGACGCTCACCGGCAAGTCCTTCAAGGATCCTGGTGCGGCGGTTTCGCAATCCGCGACCAGTGATCCGCAATCCGTGGTTTCCGTCTCCGACCCGGTGCTGTGTCTGTATTACACGGCGCGGGCGATCCGCGGTGTAAAGGTCGGGCCTTCGCCGGATTGGTTGCGCGCGAAGATTGAGGCGGTGGGGCTGCGGGCGATCAACAACATCGTGGATATCACCAATTTCGTGATGCTCGAAGTCGGGCAGCCGCTGCATGCATTCGACGCGGAAAAACTCGACGGGGCGTTGCAGGTGCGGGTCGCCGCGGACGGTGAGTCGTTCCTCGCGCTCGACGGCAAGACTTACAAGCTCGCGGCGGGCCAACTCGTGATTGCCGATCAGCGCCGCGCCGTGGCGATCGCGGGCGTGATGGGCGGGCAGGAAACCGGCGTCACCGAGGGCACGACGAATGTTGTCCTCGAGAGCGCGCGGTTCCAGCCGCAGAGCATCCGCCGCACGTCGCGGACGCTGGGGCTTGGCAGTGACAGCAGCTACCGCTTCGAGCGTGGAG
>JBEBGK010000935.1:0-2079 GCA_040081515.1 Chthoniobacteraceae bacterium | reverse complement strand
CTCTTGATGCGGCCATCCTCGCCATCGCCCGCCTCGGTGACACCGAGATGGATGGGGTAATTCCAATCCGGCCCCTCCTCGGCGAGTCGCGCGACGAGCAGGCGGTAGGCTTCAATCATCACCTTCGGGTTGCTCGACTTCATCGAGAAGACGAACTCGTGGTAGTCCAAGTCGCGGGCGATGCGGGCAAATTCGAGGGCGCTCTCGACCATGCCGAGCGGCGTGTCGCCATAGCGGTTCATGATGCGGTCGCTCAGCGAGCCGTGATTCGTGCCGATGCGCATGGCGACGCCGCGCGACTTGCACAGTTCGACGAGCGGCGCGAACCGCTCACGGATGCGCGCGAGTTCGGCGGCATATTGGTCGTCGGTGTATTCCTTCACCGCGAATTTCTTCGAGTCGGCGTAGTTGCCGGGATTGATGCGCACCTTCTCGACCCACTTTGCAGCCTCCATCGCGGCTTCGGGCTTGAAGTGGATGTCGGCGACAATCGGAACGTCGCAGCCACGCGCGCGAAGTCCGGCGACGATGTGTTGCAAGTTCGCCGCGTCCTTCACCGTCGGTGCGGTGATGCGGACGATCTCACAGCCGACCGCGGCGAGATCGAGTGTCTGCTGGATGGACTTCTCCGTGTCCATCGTGTCGCAGGTGATCATCGACTGGACGCGGATCGGATGGTGCCCGCCCACGCCGATATTCCCGATGCGGACGGCACGGCTTTTCCGCCGGTGGAAATCGTAGAGGGAGCTGCAAAAGGTCATGCCTTGGAGTGGTCAGTGCGCGGTGTTCAGTCAAGATTTCACCCTCTCGCCACGGCAGGTGTTCCGCTACTTGGTCTCCGCGGCCGGTGTGCTGTACCGGAACTTGTTCCGGTCTTTACTGCCTCCGAAGAGATCCTGCACGTCGAAGAAGGTGACGAAGAGCATGAAGCCGATGATGAGCATCGCGCAGGCGGTCTGAATCCATTCGAGCAGCTTCACATTCACCGGCTTGCGGCGCGCGGCCTCGATCAGCGCCAGCGTGATGTGCCCGCCATCGAGCACGGGCAGCGGGAGCATGTTCAGCAGGGCGAGGTTCACATTCAGCAGCACGCTGAACCACAGCGCCAGCTTCCAGCCCTCGGGTTGCTCGAAGAGCATGTAGTAGATCCGCATCATCATCACGGGACCGCCCATGTGCTGGACGCTCACGTCGCTCTTGCGCGAGGTCACGGCGCCGATCGTGTTGACGATCGCGCCGACGCTGAGTTTGATCTGTTCGCCCACCGGCGGATAACGAGTTTCTCCGCGGCCGTAGTTATCAAAGGCGATGCCCGCCTGCTCGTCGAAGGCCATGCCGATCATCGGCTTTTTCGTGTCTGCGTTCAGCGCGGGTGTGACGCGGATCGGATCGAGATTTTTTCCGTCGCGTTCGAGCACGAAATCCAGCGGTTCTGTCGCCTTGCCGCGAATGTAACCGACGAGAGCCGACGCGGAGACAAACGGCTTCCCGTCCACGGAGACGACCTGGTCACCGGCCTTCAGCCCCGCCTTGTCCGCGGGGCTGTCCTTCATCGGCGTGCCGCAGGTCACCTTGCGCGGCTTGAATGGCAGCGAAACCGGTGCGCCCTTTCGCTCAACGGTGAGCGTGTATTCCTGGCCGGGATGCGCCTGCGCGAAATCCCACATGCCCGACGGGCTGAAGATGCGCTCGCCATTGATGTGCGTGATGAAGTCGCCCTTTTGCAGACCCGAGTCCGCGCCAACACCGGAAGGCGCCACCTGCCAAACCAGCGGCGTGAGGCTCGGCGTGATTCCGACCTGCCGGGTTCCACGGCGCTCCCAGAGATTCGTGGCCGGGATGTTCGGCTTGATGTTGAAAGGTTCGAGCCGTTTCCCGTCACGATCCACGACGACAGAGATCGTCTCGCCCTCGCTGCGAACGACGCGCCACAGGATCGCGTCGTCACTTTGCCCGACGAAACGCCTGACTTCCTGTCCGTCGATCTCGACGATCTTGTCACCGGCCTTGAGCCCCGCTTTTTCAGCCGGAGAACCCGGCTCCAGCGCGCCGATCGTCACGCTGCTTTCCATCTCACCC
>JBEBGK010000108.1:0-8185 GCA_040081515.1 Chthoniobacteraceae bacterium | reverse complement strand
GCCACGGAACTCTACGACGAACAAAACGATCCCAACGAGACGGTGAGTCTGGCCGACAAACCGGAGCACAAGGCGCTGCTCGAGACGCTGGTGAAAAACCTGCCGCCCGTGGGCTCCTCGACTCCCGCCGAAGGTGCACCTTCCAAAGGCAAGGGTAAGAAAGGCAAAGCCGCTCCTGCTCCGACCACCGCGCCTGCCGGCAACGACGACCGAAACGCGCGCTTCGACAAGCTCGACGTCGGGAAGGCTGGCAAGCTGAGCCGCGAGTATTACACCACCCATCAGTCCGACGCTGCCGCGGCCGCCGAACGCTTCACCAAATGGGACAAGGACAAGGATGGCTTCCTGACTCGTGAGGAATTCCTGAAGATGGGCAAGTAGGCTGCGAATCCCGCTCCCCGATGTCCGCGATCCCACTCAGTCGCCGTCGTTTCATCGCCAGCACGCTCGCGGCGAGCCTGCTGCCTGGCATCAGCTTCGCAGCCGATGCGGAGAGCCCCGACATCTGCGTCTATGGCGGCACGGCGGGCGGGGTGATGGCAGCCGTCACGGCGGCGAAGCAAGGCCGCAGCGTGGTGCTCGTGGAGCCGAGCCGCTGGCTCGGAGGCATGACGGGCGGCGGCCTGAGTCATGTGGACTGGGGACGTGAGAAAGCCGTGGGCGGCTCGGCCTTGAGCATTCTCTCCAAGAACTACGACGACGCGCAGTATCGCGAGGTGTTCCGTGAGTTGGTGAAGAAGTATCGCATCCGCGTGATCTACGAGCATCGCGTGAGCGGCGTGCTGAAGGAGGGGACGAGCATCCGCAGCGTCACGCTCGATCATGCGCCGCCGGATGCGCTCGGCTGCCCGGTGGCGACTCCGACCAAGGCGGGCGCGATGACGATCAGCGCGCAGGTTTTCATCGACTGCTCCTATGAGGGCGACCTCATGGCGCGGTCGGGTGTGAGCTACACCTGGGGCCGCGAAAGCCGCGACGAGTATGGCGAATCGCTCGCGGGAGTGAGGCCCAACCTCGCCGTGTATGACATCGACCCGTATGTGACGCCGGGCGATCCGAAGAGCGGCCTGTTGCCCTTTGTGCAAGACATGAAGCCGCAACCGGAAGGCAGCGCGGACCGGCTGACGATGGGCTACGGCTTCCGCTGGAAGTTCAGCAAGGACGCGGATCGCATCCCCATCGATCCGCCGGAGAACTACGATCCGAAGCAGTTCGAGCTGTATCGCCGTGGCTTCAAAAACAAGGCCGGCATCGACATGGGCCGCCGCATGAAAGGGAAGCTCGGCTTCTTCGAGCCTGCGGGCGGCCGCATCCACTCCATCGGCCAGGGCAATCTCGCCCGTGCTCTGCTGGCGCCGACAAACTACGGCAGCAACGCCGCCTATCCCGATGGCGACTACGCCACCCGTGCCCGCATTTGGAAGGCGGATCAGGAGTTCATGCGCGGCATGACGCACGTCCTCCGCACCGACGACTGCGTGCCGGACAAATTCAAACAGCTCGCGACCGAACTTGGCTTTCAGCGCGGCATCTTCGACGACACGCACGGCTGGCCGCATCAGCTCTACGTCCGCGAGGCGCGCCGTATGAAGTCCGCCTACGTGCTCACGCAAAAGGATCTCGAAGGCACCACCGATCCAGAGGACAGCGTCGGCCTCGCCTCCTACGGCGTGGACGACTGGCCGTATGCGACCTACGCGCACGAGGGCAAGGTGGCGCTCTACGGCGGCGAGTTCTCCATGCTCTATCTCGATGAGAAGCACGATGGCATCTACAAAATCCCGTATCGCGCCATCACCCCGAAGCAGAGCGAATGCACCAACCTCCTCGTGCCCGTCTGCGTCTCGGCCAGCCACATCGCCATGACCTCCATCCGCATGGAACCCGTGTGGATAATCCTCGGCGAATCCGCCGGCGTTGCCGCCTCGATGGCTGTGGAAGCAAAGGTGCCGGTGCAGCAGGTCGATTACGCGCAACTCCGCACGAAGCTGCGGGACTTGAAACAGAAGCTGGAGCGGCCACCTTGATCCTAGCCGTTCAAGTCCCCGATAGATCCCAACCTGCCATCAAACGCACGCTTACCCTCGCCGCTCTGCTTTTCGCTCCGCTGGCCGCGCTGCACGCGCAAACGGTATCGGTAATGCCGAGCGACGCCGGTTTGCGTGTCGAGATCGATGGGCAGCTCTTCACCGAGTATGTCACCAAGGACACGCCGCGACCGTTCATGTATCCGCTCATCGGTGCCGCAGGTGCGAATGTGGCGCGGGATTTTCCGATGAAGAAGGACGTGCCGGGCGAGGAGCGGTTTCTGGATCACAAGCACCACCGCTCACTGTGGTTCGCGCACTCGAAGGTCAACGGCATCGACTTCTGGGGTGAGTATCTTGTCTTCGGCAAACAGAAACACACCGGCTTCAGCGAAACCAAAACTGCGGGCAACCAAGGCTCTTTCCTCGCTGCGACAAAATGGGTCGCGCCGACGGGCGAGACGGTCCTTACCGACGAGCGCCGCATCACCATCACCGCGCTGGCTGAAGGCGAGAAGACGCTCGACTTCGACATCACGCTGAATGCCACGGAGGGTGACGTGCTGCTCGGCGACACGAAGGAAGGAACGATGGCCATGCGGCTCTGCCCATCGCTCAGCATGAACAGCAGCAAGAACTTCGTGAACACCGGGAACTCGACCGGACATGCTTTCAACAGCAACGGCGTCCGCGACCACGCCCTCTGGGGCAAGCACGCGAACTGGGTCTGCTACTACGGCCCCGATCCGAAAGGCAATCCCGTCGGCGTCGTCATCTTCAGCCATCCCACCAACCTCCGTTCGCCCACCACCTGGCACGCACGCGACTATGGACTCTTCGCCGTGAATCCCTTTGGCCCGCACGACTTCGAGCCGGGCAAGCCCGTTGGCGCTGGCGACTACACGATCAAGAAAGGCGACAGCCTCACGCTGCGCTACCGCTTCTACTTCGCGAAAGGCCAGCCCAATCCAGAGGCGCTGGACGCCAGATTCCGCGACTACGCCGACGGAAAATAGACATCCTATGAAACCACCCCTTCTCGCCTTTGCATTGCTTCTCATTTCTTTCGCCCAAGTCAAAGCCGCCGATGAACCGATCACCTGGCTCGTTCACTACGAAGCGAAATCACTGCCGCAGGAGCAGGGATGGAAGGCCGTCGGTGAGCTTGCGGCGAAGGCCACGCTGGCGAATGGCGCGCTGCATCTCGTGGATGATTCGGCGACGGCGGATGGTGCTTTTCGCGCGGCATGGAAGCCGCAGCCTGGCACCGAGATTGTCGTCGAAGCCACGGTGCGTGTGGAGTCCGTGACGGCTCGACGTGGCACGGGCATGTGGCCTGCGCAGCAAGGGGTGCCGGTGGGGCTGCTCGTGAGCGATGGCGTGCATCAGGAAGGGCTGTTGCTGCGACCGGAGAAAATCGCGACGTATCACGATCGCGTGGCGATGTTCGATGCGAAGACGGAGTTTCACACCTACCAGCTCGTCATTCGCGATCGCGACATGAGCATCGCAGCGGATGGCAAGGTCTTGATTCGTGGCGAAGGTGCGTTCTGGAAGAAGGCGGAGAACGCGGAGGCCTTCGTGCAGTTTGGTTCGACTGCTCCGGGTTGGATGGGCGATGCGCATTGGAAATCGGTGCGGCTGGGATTGCGCAAACGCACTGCCGCGCCGCCTGCGCCGAAGCTGAAGATTACCGTCAGCGAGCCGTGGGACATTCCGCCGTCGCCGGGTTGGGATCAGCCGCGGCATGGCGGTCATGAGTTGAAATCAACGGACCCTGAAATCGGCATCGCTGCGCCCGAGGCCAAGCCCGGCAAGCCATTGCCGCCCACGCGGCCGTATCTCTACAACGTGGGCAACGGCGTGCTCATGCTCAGCGTCGCGCAAGGGCCGGATGCGATTTACGAGCCCTATGGTGTGCTGCGCTCCGCCGATGCAGGCAAGACGTGGCAACCGGTGAAGGATCTCCAGTTCAAGACGTTCGCACCGCAGCCGCATCTGCGCCTGCCGGACGGCGACATCCTCGGTGTGTCGCGCTGGAACGTGAAGTATGAGCCGGGCACTTACGTCGGCATGAGCTACCGCTTTGACGCAAAGGCGGAGAAGTTCCTAATGGTCGAGAACGTCATCCATGTGCCGACTAACTCCGGGCAGATCGTGGTCTTCGACCGCGACATTTGCGATCTCGGCAACGGCGAAGTAATGGCCGTGGTTTACACGCCGATTCGGAAAGGCGTCATGTCTTCCTACCTCCTGAAATCCACCGACGCCGGCGCGACATGGAATTATTTCTCCACGATCGGCGACGGTCCCGAGCCGTCGGTCGTGCGCTTCTCGTCCACCGAGATGATGGCCATCCTGCGCACGCTCTCCTTCGGCCCGCTGTTGCAAACGTGGTCGCACGACGGTGGCAAGACGTGGAGCAAACTCACCCCGCTCGAAGAAGGCAGCGTGGCGCCCGACATGGTCCTCATGAGCAATGGCGTCGTCGCATGCAGCTATGGCAGGCCCGGATCGAACCTCATGTTCAGCACCGACCAGGGCAAGACGTGGACGCATCACACGGTCATCACCGACTCCGGCGGCTTCAACTACACCGCCATCCGCGAAGTGAGCCCCGGCCGCCTGCTCTACATCCACGACGCGCCGAAGCTGCGGGCGCTCTACGTGGACGTGGAGCGGATCAACCCGTAAGCGATTTCCGATTCACCCTTCACCACAGCCTCACTCACCACCAAACATCCACCATGAAACTCAGTTCACTCCTCCGCTACGCCACCGCACTCCTGTCGCTCACCCTCCTGCTTCCTTCCATCGCACGAGCCGAGGGCGATGATGGGAAGCTCCGCATCATCGTCTTCGGTGCGCATCCCGACGATGCACAATACAAGGCCGGTGGCACCGCGGCGAAGTGGGCGAAGCTCGGCCATCACGTGAAGCTCGTGTCGGTGACGAATGGCGACATTGGTCATTGGCAGTCGGCGGGTGGGCCGCTGGCGCAGCGGCGGCTTGCCGAGGTGAAGAAAGCGGACGCCCTCATCGGCGCAGAGACGCAGGTGCTCGACATTCACGATGGCGAACTGATGCCTTCGCTGGAGAACCGGCAGAAGATCATCCGCATCATCCGCGAGTGGCGTGCGGATATCGTCATCGCGCATCGTCCGTGGGACTATCACCCCGACCACCGCTATGTCGGCGTGCTCATCCAGGATGCCGCCTACATGGTCGCCGTGCCGTTCATTTGCAGCGATGTGCCGCCGCTGAAAAAGAACCCGCTCTTCCTGTATTCGAGCGACGGTTTCAAAAAGCCGTATCCCTTCCAGGCCGACATCGTCGTGTCGGTGGATGACGTGTTCGATCAGAAACTCACCGCCATCCACGAGATGCCTTCGCAGCACTATGAAGGCGGCGCCGACGGCAGCGAAGAGCGTGTAGCCAAAGTCCCGCCGGCCACCGATGAAGCAGGCCGCAGGGCTTGGTTGCGCGAGCGCTGGGTCAGGCGTCAGGGCGGCGAGGCAAATCGGTTCCGTGATAGCCTCATCAAATGGTATGGCCCCGAGAAAGGCGCTGCCGTGAAATACGCCGAGGCCTTTGAGATTTGCGAATATGGACGCCAGCCAAAGCCGGAAGAGATCAAAGTGCTGTTCCCGTTCTTTCCCTGATTGGCCATTTCCAATTCAACCAATCATGTCCACCAAAACTCTCTTCAACTCACACAACTCACGGAATCGAAAAGATGAAACACACACTCACACTCCTCTCCGCTCTCCTTCAAACGATGCCCCGACGAACACATCCGCTGCACTCTGTTCGATTTGACCCAACGTTTCCCAACCTCATGAAATCCCATCCCGCACCTTGCTCAACACGCCTCACTGTCCTCATCCAAGCGATCGCAGGGCTTGCTCTGGTTTCGACTCTCCAGGCACAGCCGCAGAAGTATCTGATGCTTGATACGCGCGTTGTTGAGCGGGTGGAAAATGCGAAACTGGTGCTCGGCTCGCCGGTGAAGCATGAAGGCAATCCCGTGATCCAAGCTGACAAGCCTTGGGAGAACTCGATGAACAATCTCTATCCCAATGTGATCTGGGATGAACAGGAGAAGATATTCAAGCTTTGGTATAAGTGCGTGTTGGCGGACAAGGAAGTGATCGCGCAGATGGATCGGCCCAGCACGGTGCATGACGTGGGGTGGTATCTGCTCTATGCCACGTCAAAGGATGGCATTCACTGGAGCAAACCCGAGCTTGGGCTTCACAAGTTCGCCGGCAGTGCGGCGAACAACATCGTGGCGCGTGATTGCCCGAACGTGGGTGTTTTCAAAGACCTGCATGATGCGGATGCGAGTCGCCGCTACAAGATGGTGAGCGATGTCGGTCTCGGGAAGCCTCAGGTGCGTTTCTCTGCTGATGGCATCCACTGGGGCGATGCGATGGATGTGAAGGGCTTCAGTGCGCAGAACGGCGATACGCACAACAACGCTTTTTGGGATGAGCGCAGCGGCAAGTATCTCTGGTTCACCAAGCTCTACCTCGGCGAGCGGTTGGTGGCGCGCTTTGAGAGTGATGACTTCATGTCCTGGAAGAACAACGGACTCGTGTTGCGCTCCAACATTGAGGAAGGCCGCGACAGCCAGACTTACTGCATGCCGGTCTTCCGCTACGGCAGCATCTATCTGGGCTATGTCATGATGTATAACGTGGGGCGTGGTCGCAGCGTCGATTGTAAGTTGAGTTGGAGCCATGATGGCCTGCAATGGCAGCGGGTGGCCCCAGGCACGCCCTTCATACCACGCGGCGCGAAGGGCAGCTACGACAGCGAGTGCATCTATGCCATGGCCGGAGAGCCGATCATCAAAGACGGCAAGCTCATGATTTTCTACGGTGGCGATGACTTTCCGCACACTGGCTGGAAGCGCCATTGCCTGCCGAGCCTAGCCACACTGCGGGTGGATGGCTTTGCGGGCTACGAGGCGATGGATGCGGGCAAGCCGGCCACAGTGATCACGAGTGCTTTGCGGGCTGAGAAAGTATCCGTCAGCGCCGATGTGTCAGCCTCCGGCAGCATTCACATCAAAGCCCTGGATGATCAAAATACGCTCGTGGACGAAGCCGAGGCGATCACCACGGATGTGACGGATGCCCCGCTTCGATGGAAGCGCGGCGCGGTGGCGGGCAAGGCGGTGCGCTTTGAAGTGCGGCTCAACCATGCGCGGCTTTATGCGATCAGTGGCGTTGATTTGGTTCATGCGGAGATGAAGAAGCCGTCCCAGTCATCGGATGCATCGGGCCGCACCCCGCACCCGATTTCGAGCAAGAGCCTTTCGTTCAATGACGACGTGCAGGGATGGAAGGGCGTCGATAAGATCGAGCATCACCGCGATGGCGGAGCCAAGCGTGGTTTTGTCCGCATCTCCCGCAGCGGTCGTGCGCTGCCCATTGCCATGTCGCCTGCCACCGCGAAGGACTCTCCCCTCGCTGGCGATTGGAGGACGCTGGTAGGTGGAAAAGGCGCGAGGATCACCTGCCAAGTCCGTTCCGCCAAAGCGGCCGGACGTGTCGTGATCGAGATCTTTGCCCGCGACATTGCGCAATGGTCGATCGAGACCAACGCACCCATCACCAACGACTGGACGCAGGCCCTCGCCGCGCTGCGCTACGACTGGAGTGATGAGGAAGCCAAAGCCGCCGGCTGGAAACGAGCATCAGGTGCGTTCTCGTGGTCCGAAACGATCCAAAACGTCGGCAAGCTCGTGATCCTGCCCACGGCCGCCGGTGCGCAGGAGAGTTTTGATCTCGATGAAATCATGGTCACGGGATCGAACGATTGAAGCCAAAACTTCACTTTGCAGCCGCATCACTCCATGAGTCCCACCCTTCTCACCGCTCTGTTGCTTGCTCCACTGGCCGCACTGCACGCCGCCGACTTCATCATTGGGGGCAAAGGCGTCGCGTCGGCACCGATCATCGTTTTCAAAGACGCGCCACCTCGCACTCGCGATGCGGCGGTGACGCTGGCGGAATATATTGAAAAGATCAGCGGGGTGAAGCCTTCGGTGATGGATGGGGAACCGCAGCCATTGCCGGAGCGCGCGATATGGATTGGCGTGCAGCCGATGGTGAAGACCTTGTTTCCGAAAACGGACTTCGATTTCAAAC
>JBEBGK010000934.1:0-2089 GCA_040081515.1 Chthoniobacteraceae bacterium | reverse complement strand
GACTGCCGAGCCGATCGTCCACGATCAGGCCCGCCGCGCGCAGGGACGCACCGGCGCCAAGCGTGAAAAGCCCCCGCCCTGCGTTTGCAGGCGGTACCGGCGCACCGATGGGATTCAGCAGCGGGAACTCCGCGGCGAAAATCGGGGAGATATTGTAGGCCGTGAAATCCAGCGCACCGCCTGGCGCCGAGACCCCGCCGAGGATCGTGACGTTGGCTCCCGTGAGCGAAAGGGAGCCATGCGCCGGCGCGGCAATATTGGTCCCGGCGGGCACGGTGATATCCCCGTCGGGATTCCGGACTGCAAGTTCGCCGAAGTTTTCCTCGAGGAGTTCCGGCGCGAGAACGACGGAGGCCAGCCGCCCCGGAGAGAGCGCCACAGGCGCATCGCCAACCAGCCGGAACGGCTCGACGGCGGTCTGCGTCAATCCCCGCTGGAAGGTAATGTCGGGCGGCGTGGGTGAGAAAGTGAGGAAGGCCAGATTTCTGCCACCGGGAATCTCGAAGACCTTCCCCGCCTCGAAGGCAATCGACAGCCTGCCGGGTTCCGGGAGCGCGGCGCGCTGCCGCGGGCCGGGCACCGTCACACCGCGCAGATCGCCATCGATCGCCATGCTCGGGGCAGTCATCGTCAGCGAGCCGCCACTGGCGCCCTCGATGTAGCCGGCCTCGTAGCGCGCTCCGTTTCCAAAGGGCGAGATGAATGTCTGCGTCACGCCCCAGCGGGGGAACGTCTGCGTGAACTGACCCGTGTACACTCCTTCGTAGATCTGGTCCGGAAGCGCGCTCGCGATATCGACAAACCGGCCCCCTTGCAGGAGCCGCGTGGTCTGAACCATGCCGGCTTCGTGCTGGTAGAAGCCACCGGAAACGTCGATCGCCGCGCCGCCCTGCACCACGATGGATTCGCCCGCCTGCAGATGGATCGTCCCGCCGGCGGCGGTGAGTTGTGCCGCATTCCGTTCGATCAGACCCGCGAGACCGGTCGCATCGCCCAGCGGAGTCCCGATCCAGTAACGTCCGTTCGTCACCCCGGTCTGGCGGATATCCAGGGTCAGCGGAACGCCCCTCAGTCCCACGCTCCGCTGCAACGGCGAATCCGCGAGCTCGGAACCCCGGAACTCCACATCGAGGATGCTGTGCGAGAGCGGGACAAACACATCGACGCTTCCCGCGACACTGAGCAACGCGGAACGATCGAGGTAAATCTGTCCTCCAGAAAAAAGAAAACGCTGGCTGCCGGTGGAAAAGAAATTTGCGAGCACCGGACCCGTGTCGCCGAGGGTCGTCCGGTCTCCATTCGTATCCTTGTAGGGCCAGACGCCCGCGCGAATCGCGACATCGGCATTCGGCGCCAGCATCATCGCTCCCTGGCGAAAATGAACCGCAAGGCCGTCCACGTTGATCTGCGATTTCTCCGGCAGACTCGTCCCGGGGACGCCGCGGCTCCCGCCGTAGTCGGGAAGAATCCGCGTGACGCTCCCCGGCCCGAGGGCCACCAGGCCGGTGTATTTATTGAAAAACTGCGGCCCTCCGAAACCGGCGCCGCTGTTGTCGAAGTTCGGGTTCGAAACCGCCCCGTAACTCGCGCGGAGATCGATCCGGCCGTTCAGGTTCACCGAGGTCGAGCTCTCGATCGCTCCGAGTTGATTCACCGTGCGGCCCACCATCGTCGCGCTTCCGGTGAGCGCCTCGATCAGCCCGGAGTTCGTGCTCGTCCCGGCGTAGGCACCGACGTCGCCCACCCACACATCGAGGCCTCGCAAGCTCGGGTCGTCGCTCGCGTGCGCGGCGGCGCCGACCTGCAATCCCGCCGCAAGGATCGTCTGCCCGGATGGCGTCGAGATCGTTCCGGCATTGTGGACGTTCGCACCCGCGAGCATCACCCGGCCGCCGTTTCCATCGCCGCTTGCAGGGGTGCTCAGTCTTGCCCCCGCCTGCACGGTCACGTCGCCATAGCGTCCCGTCGCGGCGGGCGGCGGCCCGGGATTGAAAGCGGGCGTGCCGTCGGAACCGCCGGGCACGTCGAGGCCGGTGAAGAGGAACTGCGCGTCGCGATTGTTCAGCAATCCCTGCCGGACGAGGTTTTC
>JBEBGK010000933.1:0-2090 GCA_040081515.1 Chthoniobacteraceae bacterium | reverse complement strand
CGCGAAATCCTCGAGCTGGTCCGGCGTCGCCATCATGACCGCGTAACCGATCCCGCTATATTCCAATGCGATCGGTGCTTCGACAGGAACGATACGTTCGATTTGGCTATCGCCCGGCTTGGCCAAGCCAATCAGGTGCGCTGTTATGGATTGGCTCGATCGGGAAGGCTTCATCGTGATCCGCCGTCCGCGGTGGGCTCTCGCCCGAAATCTTCGGGAAAGTTCCTGATCGCGCTCATGACGGGATAGGGGGTAAATCCGCCCAATGCACAAAGGGAGCCGAATTTCATCGTTTCCGACAGGTCTTCGATGAGCGTGAGGTTGGCCTCGACCTGTTCGCCGGCAATGATCCTGTCGAGTGTTTCGACTCCACGGATGCTTCCAACCCGGCACGGCGTGCACTTTCCGCAGCTTTCCGCTGCGCAGAATTCCAAGGCAAAGCGCGCCATTTGGGCCATGTCGACGCTATCATCGAAAACGGTGATGCCCGCATGGCCGATCAGGGCATCTGCATCGGCAAAAGCCTCATAGTCGAACGGAAGGTGGAACTGGCTCACCGGGATATAGGCGCCGAGCGGCCCGCCGACCTGAACGGCCCGGACGGGGCGGCCGCTGGCCGTGCCGCCGCCTATGTCGTCGACGAGTTCTCCAAGCGTGATCCCGAAGGCAATCTCGAACAAGCCACCATGCTTGACGTTTCCCGCAAGCTGGATCGGCATCGTGCCCTTCGATCGCCCGATGCCATAAGAGGCATACGGCTTCCCGCCATGCGCCAGGATCCAGGGGATCGCGGCCAGCGTCAGGACATTGTTGACCACCGTCGGGAGGCCGAAAAGCCCCTTTAGTGCGGGGAGAGGCGGCTTTGCGCGTACCTCGCCCCGTTTGCCCTCGATCGAATTGAGCAGGGCCGTTTCCTCCCCGCAGACATATGCTCCCGCGCCGACACGCACTTCGAGTTCGAATGGTACGACGAGGTGCTTGGAGGCGCGAATCGCTGCCTCCATTTTTGCGATGGCATGCGGATATTCCGAACGGATATAGACATATCCGCGATCCGCACCGACTGCGAAGCCCGAGATGGCCATCCCCTCGATCAGCATGAAAGGATCGCCTTCCATCACCATCCGGTCGGCAAAGGTCCCGCTATCGCCCTCATCGGCATTGCAGACGATATATTTCCGGTCGCTGGGTGCACCGGCAACCGTTTTCCACTTGATCCCGGTGGGAAATCCGGCTCCCCCACGCCCGCGCAGTCCCGATTCAATCACCTCAGCAATTGTTGCTTCCGGACCGATCTTGCGTGCCTTGTTCAGCCCCGCCCAGCCGCCGCTGACCGCATAGTCATCAAGACTCAAGGGACGGGTCTTGCCTGCTCTCGCAAAGGTCAATCGCCGCTGGCGCGCAATGAAGGGATGCTCCGCAACAGGGCCGATACTGGTAGCGGTTCCGTCAATAATCGACGCAACCTCGCCTGCCGACACCGGCCCGTAGCCGATACCATCGACGTCGACCAACGGCTCAAGCCAGTGCATTCCCCAGCTTGAAACGCGCTCAACCTCGACACCGTGTCGCGCGAAGGCGACGGCGACGGCCTCGGCGCCGCAGGCAAGCGCTACGGCGTCATCGGACATCCGCACTTTCACAGTGCGCGCATAAGTGCTGCTGCGGTCTCATGCGACAGCCTGGCATGCACCGTGTCGCCGACCAGCGCGGCTGGACCGACCGAACACAGGCCGAGGCAATAGACCGTTTCAACCCTCACCCTTTCGCCCGCCGTTCCCATGACAGTCGGCATCAGCGCTTCGACGCCTCTGGCCTTGCAGGCTTCAGCGCGGCAAATTTTGATCGTTGGGCGCGCATCAAGTTCCGTCCTGAAATCGTGATAGAAGCTCACCACTCCATGGATCTCAGCACGGGTGAGGTTGAGCGCCTGGGCAATCTCGCGGATCGCATCCTCGCTGATATGGCCAAACGCCGCCTGCACGTCGTGAAGGATCGGGAGGAGACATCCCTCGCGCGCACGATGTGCCAAAATGATATCAGCCAAAACGGTCACTAGAACACGACGACGCTGCGGATGCTTTCCCCGG
>JBEBGK010000932.1:0-2098 GCA_040081515.1 Chthoniobacteraceae bacterium | reverse complement strand
TCATTCTGCTGTCATGAAGCGCCTCCGAGCTTTCCTTCTCTCCGCATTCATCCTCGCCTGTGCCAACGTTTTTGGGGCTGCGGCGGATTCCATTCCCGCGACGGGAGCAGATGGACGCTTGCTGAATCTCGGCTTCGAAGACGGCACGCTGCGCGACTGGACCGCAACCGGCGAGGCCTTCGCGAAGCAGCCGGCGAAGGGCGAGATCGATCAGACGCGGCCGTATGGAAAAGGGAAGGCGTCGAATCGCCAGGGCCAGCATTGGATTGGCGGATTCGAGTTTCACCGCAGCGACAAAGGAAAGGGCACGCTCACGTCGGTGGAGTTCAAGATCACGCAGCCGTGGGGCAGCTTTCTCATCGGCGGCGGTTCGCTGCCGGGCGTGCGCGTGGAGATCGTGACGAAGGACGACGGCAAAGTGATCCACACGGCGCGCGGAACGAATCACGAAGAGATGGCCCGCTCGGTCGTGGACCTGCGCAAGCTGCAAGGGCGTGAGGTTTTCATCCGCATCGTGGACGAGGAGTCGCCGGGGTGGGGGCATGTGAATTTCGACGACTTCATCTTCCACGCGGAAGAGCCGAAGTTTGCCGTCGTCGCGAAAACCGCGCCTGCGGGCAAAAGCGATCCGAACTTGAAGCCCGATGAGATTCCCCAAGCCGGGCTGCCTGCGGAAAAGGCCGCGCAGGTCGCGACGGTGCCCGCGGGGTATGAGCTGAAAGTTTTCGCCGCCGAGCCAGACATCATCAATCCCATCGCATTCTGCATGGACGACCGCGCGCGCATCTGGGTCGTCGAGGGTCTCACCTATCCGCAGCGCGTGAAGACGGAGCCGGGTGCGCCGGAGTGGCTGGGCGGGAAGGACCGCATCCTCGTCTTCGAGGACACGGACGGCGACGGCAAGTCGGACAAGCGCACCGTCTTCATGGAGGGGCTGAATCTCGTGAGCGGGATCGAGGTCGGCTTCGGCGGAGTGTTCGTCGGCGCGGCGCCGAATCTCATTTTCATCCCCGTGGAGAATTGGGACGACCCGAAGCCGGGCAAGGTCGAGGTGCTCCTCAACGGCTGGGGCTATCAGGACACGCACGAGACGCTGAACACCTTCAAGTGGGGTCCGGACGGCTGGCTCTACGGCTGCCACGGCGTCTTCACGCACAGCAAGGTCGGCAAGCCCGGCGCGACTGACGAGCAGCGGGTGAAGCTGAATGCGGGCGTGTGGCGCTACCAGCCGCAGCGGAAGGAATTCGAGGTGTTCGCGCACGGGACGAGCAACCCGTGGGGGATTGATTGGAATGCGGACGGCGATCTCTTTGCCGAGGCGTGCGTGATTCCGCACCTCTTCCACATCATCCAGGGCGGACGCTACCATCGGCAGGCGGGGCAGCATTTTGATCCGCACACTTACGACGACATCAAGACCATCGCCGACCACCGCCATTTCCTCGGCGCCACACCGCACGCGGGCAACAACAAGAGCGACGCTGCGGGCGGCGGCCACGCGCACGCGGGCCTGTGCATCCCGCAGCACCCGAGCTGGCCCGACGGCATCCGCGGCAATGTGCTCATGAACAACATCCACGGCGCGCGCATCAACATGGACGTGCTGGAGCGCAAGGGCAGCGGCTACGTCGCGCACCACGGCGCGGACTTCATCAATTTCCACGACAAGGCGAGCCAGATCGTGGACATCCGCGAAGGCCCCGACGGGACGCTGTGGATGATTGACTGGTATGACGTGAACCAATGCCACCGCCCCCAGCGCGAGGCGCATGATTACACGACGGGGAGGATTTTCCGGCTGGGGAGGAAGGGGCAGTTCGTGAAGCCTGTGGCGATGGATAAGATGGCAACGGGACACCTTCTCGATCGCGTTTGGCTATCGGACGAATGGACGCACCGTCACGTTCAGCGGCTGCTTCAGGAGAGAAAGACGGAGCGAGACATCCTAGACCTCGCATCGCATAGCATGGTGGCTCATCCGTTTCCCACTCGGAATGCGGTTCCAATTCCTGGAGCGAATGTGTCGCCCGCAACCTTCAACCTTCGAATGGAGCGAGTTCCGATCATTCTGGGCTTTGACAATCGAGTAATGATGGAC
>JBEBGK010000931.1:0-2100 GCA_040081515.1 Chthoniobacteraceae bacterium | reverse complement strand
AGGCCGCGCTGTTGAACTTCTACGTGGACAACCTCGATGGCCCATCCATCGGCATGGCCTTTCACATCGAGGCGCTGCTGGACGAGGACGCCGACATCCGCGACCGCGCGACGGTCTCGCACATCCAGGAGGAAAAGGTGGGCGAGGCGATGGCGCACATCCTCATGCGTGGCGCGTACGACAAAGAAGGCGAGGAAGTGCGCCCTGCCGGATTCAGCGCGCTGCACGCGATGCCGACCGGCGCGCCGAAGAACCGCCTCGGGCTCGCGCAGTGGCTCGTGGCGCCGGAGAATCCGCTGATGGCCCGCGTGACCGTGAACCGTTTCTGGCAGGAAATCTTCGGCACGGGGCTCGTGAAAACCGCGGAGGACTTCGGTTCGCAGGGCGACCAGCCTTCGCACCCGGAGCTGCTCGACTGGCTCGCGGTCGAGTTCCGCGAGTCCGGCTGGGACGTGAAGAAGCTCTTCACGCTCATCGTTACGTCCTCCGCGTACCGCCAGGCTGCCACGGTCACGCCGGAGAAGCTCGAGAAGGATCGCGAGAACCGCCTGCTCTCCCGGGGGCCGCGCTTCCGCATGGATGCCGAGATGATCCGCGACTACGCGCTCGCCGCCAGCGGCACGCTCTCGCCGCGCATGGGCGGCCCGGGCACTAAGCCTTACCAGCCCGACAACGTATGGGAAGTCGTCGGCCTCCAGACTGAGAAATATTCGCGCGACACCGGCGAGAACCTCTACCGCCGCACCGTGTACAACTTCTGGAAGCGCATGGCCCCGCCCGCGAGCCTCGAGATCCTGAACGCCCCGGCGCGAGAGGCGTGCGTCGTCCGCCGCGAGCGCACGAACACGCCGCTCCAGGCACTCGTTACGCTGAATGATCCGCAGTTCGTCGAAGCCGCGCGCCGTCTCGCGGAGAAATCGCTGCGGGACTCCGCCAGTTGCAGCGATGCCGTTGCGAAAATCGCAGCGCACATCCTCCTACGGCCGCTTTCCGACACCGAGGTGAAGCTGGTCACGCAACTCGCGGATTCGCTGGAAAAGGAATTCGCCACGAACGACGCCAACGCGAAGGCCCTGCTCGGAGTCGGCGACAGCAAGGCCGACCCTGCGCTTCCCGCGCCGCGTCTCGCCGCGCTCACCATGATCGCCGGCCAGCTCCTGAACCTCGACGAAACCCTCAACAAGTAATCGCGCCATGAACTGCAATTCGCACCTCTTCGCCGGCCTTCCCGAAGCCGCCCGCCTCGCCCTTACCCGCCGCGAATTTTTCGCCCGCGGCCGCAACGTCGTCGGCGCCGCCGCACTCGCCTCGCTGCTGGGCGGCAGTCTCAGCCGAGTGCTCGGCTCCGGCACGAAGCAGGCGCTCCCGCATTTCCCCGCGAAGGCGAAAAACATCATCTACCTTCACATGGTCGGCGGTCCGTCGCAGATGGACCTCTACGACTACAAGCCGGAGATGGTGAAAATGTACGACAAGGATCTGCCCGACAGCATCCGTCAGGGCCAGCGCCTCACGACGATGACGAGCAAGCAGGCGCGCTTCCCCATTGCGCCGTCGAAATACAAATTCGCGCAGGCCGGCCAGTGCGGCATGTGGATGAACAGCGAACTCCTCCCGTGGACCGCGAAAGTCGCCGACGACATGGCGTTCATCCGCTCCATGCACACCGAGGCCATCAACCACGAGCCCGCCATCTGCGCCATGCAGACCGGCAACCAGATCGGAGGACGCCCGTGCATCGGATCGTGGGTCACCTACGGCCTCGGGTCGGAAAATGAAAACCTCCCCGGCTTCGTCGTCATGGTCGCCACTCCCACGAACAGCGAGCAGGTGCAGGCCATTTCCGCGCGCCTGTGGAGCGCCGGCTTCCTCCCCGGCGAACACGCCGGCGTGAGCTTCCGCAGCAAGGGCGACCCCATCCTCTTCATCGGCAATTCCCCCGGCATCACCGACTCGATGCGCCGCACGCAGCTCGACGGCATCAACGCGATGAACGAACTCACCTTCCGCGAAATCGGCGACCCCGAGACGCAGACCCGCATCCAGCAGTACGAGATGGCCTTTCGCATGCAGGCCAGCGTGCCCGATCTCATGGACGTG
>JBEBGK010000930.1:0-2103 GCA_040081515.1 Chthoniobacteraceae bacterium | reverse complement strand
TGTTCACGGAAGTCGGGCTGATGGTCGCCTGGCAGATATGCCCTGCGTGCGAGCCTTTGTAGTTCTTGTCGTCGAACCACACGTTGAAGCTCTTCGCCTTGTCGCTCATGAAGCGGAACTTCACCGACACCTCGAGGTCGCGCTCGCCGTCGAACTTGATGTTGTCCACCGCCGAATGGTCCGAGCCCTCGGGCGTGATGCCCACGAGCACGCCGTCCTTCACCACGCTCCCGCTCTTGTAATGCCCCCAGCGCGGCCCGAATTTGTCGGCGGAAAAGTCATCGGCGAAAATGACGCGGTTGTAGTCGCCCGCACGGACTGCGGGAATGAGGAGGGTGGCAAGGAGGAGAGGAAGGAGCGTTTTCATGGGAGTGATCTGAATACACCGGAACGGAGCGGAAAAGGAAAGACGCTTCCTCGTGGCTGGCGGGCGCACCGGGGCTTAATGACTGCGCGAGCAATTGCACCTGCAAGCGTCGCGGGGGGGGGCACGTCCTGAAAACTCCCCATCCATTCGTAATAAGGATCGAAACTCGCGCTGGGTGCGGCAAACTCGCAGGCCATGCCCACCGATGCTCAATACATTGTCGAACCGCTCAATGCGGCCAAACATCGGCGGGACGCGTTCGACTGCGGCGCGGAGGCGCTCAATGATTTCCTCCGCACCCGTGCGCGCAAGGAGATGGAGGCCGGAACATCTGCGTGCTTCGTGATCGTGCCTGCGAAGGAACCCACACGAGTCGCCGGCTATTACACTTTGTCGGCGGCGACGATTTCGCGCACTGCGTTGTCAGAGTCGGTGACGAAGAAACTGCCTCGCTACACGGACTTCCCGGCGACACTCCTCGGACGCCTCGCCCGCGACCTCCATTTCAAGGGCCATCAGATCGGCGACCGCTTGATGACAAGCGTGCTGCATCGTGCCGTGGCGGCATCGAAGGAGGTAGCGTCTTGGGCCATCGTGACCGATCCGAAAGATGAGCGTGCACGTCGGTTATACGAGAGCTTCGGTTTTCAGCCGCTCACCGCAGAGCGTCAGTTCCTGACCATGAAGCAGGCGGCTGAATGGATCAGCGCTCGGTAACGGTCTTGCTGTGGAGAGCGAGAGCCGAGCGCACGCGCTTGTTCGGCTGCCTGACGGGCGCAAGGAGCGCGCCCACGAAACGCCTCGACTCGATCTGATTCAATCGAATCGTATCGTGCCGCTGAACCACCTCCTCCGCCGCCGCTCGGACGTGGGACAACACGAACACAGCCACAGAGCAGCCTTCCAATCCGGCAGCACGCTCAAGCAACGCCTTGTCCTCCGGTGTGACACGGGCGACGAGTCGATCGGATCGGCGAGATGTAGCGGTGGCGGGCATCGGCTTGTGTGCCAGAGTGTGCCACACATCGCGAGCCGCGCAACTGGCAAAATGCCGACGCGCGCCCCATCCATGCGGACGAACAGGATCACTTTCCAGGGCCGTTTAGCGATGCGTTGTCGAGATCGGCACCGCGCTCCGTATCGCTGATAGCTTCGCCATTTCCTCCGCGCTCAGCGCCCGATTGAACACCGCCACGCCGCCGATCCAGCCCGTGAAGCCGACGCTGCGGGAGCTGTGGATGACGCGGCCGATGGTGAAGGGGCCGCCGCTTTGGGCGTCCTTTGGCGAGTAGAGCTCGTGCGGATACCACCACGGATTCAGACGCAGGGCGACGAGGTCGCGGGCGACTTCTTTTCCGCCGCGCAGGGTGACTTCGATCTTGGTGAAGCGATGCTCTCGCAGCTCGACGCGTTCGTCGGCGGATTCGCGCAAGACTTTCACGCTCAGCGGTTCGCCTTCTGGCGGGTTGTAGTATTGGTCTTTGGGAAATGCGGCGTCCTCGGCGGCTTCCTTGTCCGGGGTGCGGGCGTAGTGGCCCTGCATGTAGGCGTTGTAGGCGAAAGAGATCAGTTTGTCGTTCTTCGGATTGTCGAGCCAGCGATCACCGGAAAGGCCATTGAGCCAGGCGGTGAGTTCGTCTTTTTCATGGTCAAACATCATCGCGAAGCATTGCCACGATTTGTCCAGCACCTCGGCGGGTGAGTCGGCGGGCCTTTCTCCCGAAGTGCCCGCCGAC
>JBEBGK010000929.1:0-2104 GCA_040081515.1 Chthoniobacteraceae bacterium | reverse complement strand
CCCGCCGGATCCCGCCTCGATGAAAGAGTGCAGCATCGGCGGAAACATCGCGACCAATGCGGGCGGCCCGCGATGCCTGAAGTACGGCGTCACGCGGACCTACGTGCTCGGCCTCGAGGTGGTCCTTGCCGATGGACGGGTGCTTCGCTGCGGCGGACGCACGCACAAGAACAAGCAGGGATTCGATCTCGTGGGGCTTTTCGTCGGCAGCGAGGGGCTGCTCGGTGTCGTCACGGAGGCGACACTGCGTTTGCTCCCGCATCCGCCGGCGCGCGCGACGCTCGCCGCGAAAATCCGCTGCACGGCGTCCGCGGCCGCGCGGAAACTGCGGAAGCTCGCGGCGGGCTTCCTGCCGTGTGCGCTGGAGATCGCCGACCCGTTCACGCTCAAAAGCGCGCGTGAATTCCTCGGCCGCGAAATCGCGCCCGGCGCGCAGTCGCTCGTGCTCGTCGAACTCGACGGCCAGGCGGAATCGGTGAAGGGCGAGTCCGCCGCGCTCGCGAGACTGCTCCGGAAAATCGATGCGATCCGCGTGCTCACGGCATTCGGTGACGAGGAGAGTGAAAAGCTCTGGGGCCTGCGCCGCGCCTATAGTGATTCGCTGAAGGCAACCGGCCTCACGAAGCTCAACGAGGACGTCGTCGTGCCGCGTGGCAAACTCGTGGAGCTTGCCGAATTCGGCGAACGTCTCGCCAAAAGGCACGGCTACCCCGTGGCGTGCTTCGGCCATGCGGGGGACGGGAACATCCACGTGAACATCATGGCGGCGAACTACCACGAAGATCGCCGCGTGAAGGCAAAGGTGGATCGCGCTCTCGATGAACTTTTCACCTGGGTGCTGAAGGCCGGCGGCGTCATCACCGGCGAGCACGGCATCGGCCTCGCGAAAATGCCGTGGTGGTCGCAGGCCGTGGATCGCACCGGCCGCGACGTCCACTCCGCGCTCAAGTCTGCGCTGGACGAAAGAGGAATTCTGAACCCGGGGAAGTTTGTCCCGGCCCGCGGGCGGCGCGGATAGGTCCGGATGCGGCGCGGCGGATCAGTCCGCCCGTCGGATGCCGTCCTTGAGCAGGTAGAGGAGGAAGAGCGAATTGAAGACGAAGTAGCGGCGCCACAGCCGCCGAGGTTCCGCGCACAGGCGGAACAGCCATTCCATTCCGAGCCGCTGCAGCCAGGGCGGCGCCTGGCGGACCCGGCCGGCGTGGAAGGCAAAGGCGGCGCCGACTGCGGCATAGACCGCGGGTGGCAGACGGTGTTTCACGCGGGCGAGCCAGATCTCCTGCTTCGGGCATCCCAGCCCGATCCAGACGAATTGCGCCCCGGAGTTTCGGATGGCGGAAAGGATCTGGTCGTCGTCGTCGTCGCTCCATTCCCGGAACGGCGGCGAGAAACTGCCGGCGATCCGGAGGCCGGGGAAACGCGCGAGAAGTTTCCGGTGCAGTTCCGCAAGGAGTTCCTCCGTGCCGACGACGAACATGTGGCGCCAGCCATCACCCTGGGTGGCTTCCATGCAGCGCAGCATGAAAGTGGGACCGTAAACGCGATCTTGAAGCCGTGTTTCGAGACGGCGATTCATCACCCAGACGAGCGGCATCCCGTCCGGCAGTACGAGGTCGAACTTCGCCAGCGCCTCGCGAAAACCGGGATCGCGGCGCGCGAGCGTCGTGACGTGTGTGTTGGCCGCCGCGATCATGCGGGACTGCGCAGGTGTGGCAGCCCATTCCATGGCCTGCGCCACGGCGCCCGTGTAGTCCGTGACCGCGAGCGGGGTGCCGAGGACTTTGCACGTCGGGATGGGACTCATCGGCCTTCGGAGTTGAAATGATGCAGCGCATCGGTCGCGCGGCCGTCCTTTTCCCAGCGCAGGAATCCGGCGATGGCGCGCGAGACAAATTTCTTTGCCTCGCCGACCGCTTCCGGCAGCGCAAGTCCGCGCGCGAGACAGGTGGCAATTGCCGCGCTGTAGGTGCAGCCGGTGCCGTGTGTGTTGACGCCGGGGATGAATGGGGCTTCGTATGTGTGCTCGCCGCCGTCGGGCAGAACGAGGATGTCGGTGGCGATCGCCTCGCGAAGGTGACCGCCCTTGATGAGGAAGGCCGTGCGG
>JBEBGK010000107.1:0-8260 GCA_040081515.1 Chthoniobacteraceae bacterium | reverse complement strand
CTCCATCGCCGGATTATGTGTATCGGGTGGTGCAAAAGTTCAACAACAACGGCTCCGGCGTACGTGGCGACATGAAGGCGGTGATCAAGGCCATCCTGCTGGATTACGAGGCGCGGAGCAATGGCGTCAGCGCAGAAAGCCTGAAGCCCGCCTATGGCAAACAACGCGAGCCGATCATGCGCGTCGCAGCCGCGACACGGGCATTCCGCGCGACTCCTTGGACCGGCACTTACAGCCAGACCGGCACGCGGACCATCACGATCACGACCCCGTCCGGCGCCCACGGGCTGGAGAGCGGCGACAGCGTCTTCCTGAACTTCACCTCGGGAAGTCCGGCGCCTTGGATTGGAACTTATTCGGCAGGCACCCCCCTGAACAGCACCAGCTACACTGTACAGGCGCAGGGTTGGACCAACGGTACTTATGCTCAGACTGCGGGGCAGAGTACCATGACCGTCACCATGGGCGGTCACTGGCTGCAGAATGGGCATCAGGCGTATTTTGATTTTACCGCCGCGACCACTGGCACTCTGCCAAGTGACGGCGTCCGTATTGTGTCCGGCTCCGGCACCACCGACAACCCCAACGCGATAGTGACGAACACCTTTACCATCCCGGCGCCCGATACCAATGCCCGGAGCGGCACTCTCATGATCCCGCGGTTCACTCCGGGAAGCTATACGATCAGTGCCTCCGGTCTCCCGCCACCGAACGACCGGCGTGTGACCATGGATACCAACTTCAATCACGAACTCCTTGTGGGCCAGCAGGTGCAAATCAACTTCTACGAAGGAAACCCCCTGCCTGTCGATCGGGTGGCGACCGTCGAGCAGATCATCGACTTGAACACCTGGACCTTCCTCGCGCCCAGCGCCGGGACCAACCTTTCCGCCCTCCAGAGCCTTAACCAAGTGTACCAATTCCCGCTCCAGCCGCTGCCGCTGACCCGCAGTGGCAGCGTGGGCAACCGGCCGAGCACGTTTGCCGTTGGAAACACCACCGCGGACCTCGAACAGACGCCGATCAACTCGCCGACGGTGTTCAATTTCTTCCTCCCGGATTACAAGTTCCCCGGCACGCTGCAGTCGCAGGGAATCACCACGCCGGAATTCCAGCTCACGGCCGAGACGACGGTGATCCGCCAGTCGAACTACCTCTACAACGGCGTCTTCGGATCCAACAATGTGAACGGAATCAATAGCTTCAACAACGGCAACCACGCGTTGGTCATGGACTTCAGCCCCTGGTATGGCAATGCCACGGGCGCGTCGGGTGTCGGCTTGGTGCTTGGCCCCGGCCCGCAGACGGGCCAGACATGGATGAGCAATGCAAACCTCAGCACGCTGGTCGAGCACATGAACCTCCTGCTCGTGTCCGGCCAGCTCTCGACTGAGGCCAAGAATCGGATCATCAAGTTCCTGTATCAGACGATCGGCAGCGTCACGACCGGAAGTCCGTGCACGATCAACGCCACCGCTCACGGCTTGAACGCGGGGGATACGATCACGATCAGCGGCATCACGGGCGGGGTCTATACCGGCGCGGACACCGACGGCAATGGAACCTTCCTGATTTCGGCGACGGGTCTGACTGCGAACTCATTCCGCCTGAGGAACACCGCAGACTCGGCCAACCTCAACTGCACAACAGCCGGCACTCTTACCGCCGCCCACTTCTCGCCGATCCCCTATACCAACAACACCCGTGACGCCACCATGAAGCGCGACCGCCTGCGCGCGATCATTCACCTCATTCTCACCAGCCCCGATTACACCATCCAGCGATAAGCCCGTATGAGCTCCGAACAATACCCCAACCTCACTTCGCGCCGGGACTTCATCCGGCAGGCGTCCTGTGCCGCCGTCGGCACCCTTGCAATCAAAAGCACCATCCGGGACTTGCGCTTGATTAATGCCGCCATGGCCCAGACCGGGCTGGGCGGCTACAAGGCCCTCGTCTGCCTGTTCCTCGGCGGGGGGAATGATGCGAACAACTGGATCGTGCCGACGGATGCCCCCACCTTTGCGGAATACACGGCAAATCGCGGGATCGTCGCGCTGCCGGAACTCTCGCTCCGGCCGCTATACCAGGCCGGAACCTCGGGTAGTCTCTATACGGACGCCGACGGGCACTCCTACGGATTCCATCCGTCGTGCGCCGAGCTTCAGACGCTGTTCGGAGAGGATAAGATCGCGCCAATCCTGAATATCGGCACTTTGGTGCGCCCGACGACAAAGGCGCAATACAATGCAAATCCGAATTTCTATCGTCCCCCGCAGTTGTTCTCCCACAGCGATCAGGTCACCCAGTGGCAGACCTCCATCCCGGACCAGCCGCCACTCACAGGCTGGGGCGGCCGGGTGGCCGATCTTTTGAATGCGACAGCCAACCCGAACGGGAGCATTTCAATGTCGGTTTCGCTGAACGGGGCAAACATCTTCGAGGCGGGCAACCTCGTGTCCCAATACCATGTAGCCACCACGGGCGCCGTGACGATGAGCGGAAACCTGATGACTGGCACGGGTGCGCGAGTCACGGCGCTGAAGGATATTCTCGGCCTGTCCCATACCAACCTCCAGCGGACGGCTTACGCCGACGTGGTGGATAACGCAATCTATGCGGGAAATTTGCTGAACACCGCCATTGCGCCAACGGTCTTGGACACGTATTGGACCGTGCCTTTTCCCAACACGACGCTCGGAAACCAATTGAAAATGATCGCGCGCATCATCCAGGCGCGCGGAGATGCGACGACATTACCACCCCCGGCGAACAAGTTCAACATGGCCCGGCAGGTCTTCTTCTGCTCGGTCGGCGGCTACGACACTCACACCCAGCAGGTGGCGGTGAACGGGACTGATCAGCCAGCACACCCGGCCGGCGCCCACTACCGCCTGCTCGCCGAAGTCAGCACCTGCATGTTCGCCTTCCAGCGGGCGATGGAGCAACTCGGCGTTTCCAACAACGTGACTACGTTCACGGCGAGCGATTTCTCCCGCACCTTCTTCTCGAACGGCCAGGGCACCGACCACTCATGGGGCGCCCACTCTCTGGTCATGGGCGGAGCCGTCAATGGTGGGGTCACCTACGGCAAGCTTCCGAACTTCGCCATCAATGGCCCCGACGGCATCGGCAACGGAGCATGGATCCCGACTACCGCAGTCGATCAGCACTCCGCCACCCTCGCGAAGTGGTTCGGAGTCGATCCCGGCGCCAAGATGGCCAGCGTTTTCCCGAACTTGAGCCGGTTCGCGACGCCGGATCTGCTCTTCATGAAGCCGGCCTAGCAACGTGCCAGCGATGC
Organism: Chthoniobacteraceae bacterium; assembly: GCA_040081515.1. GTDB lineage: Bacteria > Verrucomicrobiota > Verrucomicrobiia > Chthoniobacterales > Chthoniobacteraceae > SXWH01. Next base: position 4,956 of record JBEBGK010000107.1, on the reverse strand, counting down.
CCGCCAGCGTTGCTGGAACGCGACCTCCGGGCGCGTTGGTCGCTTGGGCTATCGGTTTGCTCGCATCGTATTCCACGGACTGGTTCACTTCCCGGCAGGGGGGCGTGTGGGCCGTGCTCGGATTTCAGTTTCCACACTCATGAAGATGCGTGCACTTGTAATTGTCGCCTTGGCGCTGTTCGCAGTGGCGGTGGGCGCGTGGATGTGGTTTGGCAGCGGTGCGACTCCGCCGCCGGTCCCCGACACTCCTGAACGCTCCCGCAGCTTGGAGACGGGGCAGAGTTCACCCGCTAACGCCGTCCCTGCTTCATCCACCCGAACCGTGCTGCCGACCCCGGACGGGGAGTCTGCTTTGCCGCCGAAGGCAGCCACACCCGCGGGACCGGTTCGCATGACGAGTTCGGTGATGCCCGGCATGCCTCTGGTCCGCACGATATCCAAGCCGGATCCACGGCTTGATGCTGCGCCCGCGGCAGGCGCAAGCGCGCCGGTCTCGCGGCGGGAGGACCGGGTCGAGGGACGCGTGGAGTTGGAGAGCGTGCAGATGATGTTCCGCGATTTTCGGACGCGGCTTGGCGAGAATCCGGTGGGCTCGAATGCCGAGATCATGCGAGCGGTCATGGGTGAAAATCCTGCGAAGGCGCGCCTCGGGCCTCCGGAGGGGCAGGGGGTCAACGAGCGGGGCGAACTGGTGGACCGATGGGGGACGCCCTATTTTTTCCATCAACTCGCCAAGGACAACATGGAGGTCCGTTCCGCCGGGCCGGACCGCGTGATGTGGACGCCCGACGATCTGGTCGCAAAGTGATCAAGGCTCGACGTTCACGCTGAACGGGGCGAAGAGCGTCTTCCCTTCGATCCTCACCTGGCAATACAAGCGGATGAACCCGGGCTTCGGTGCAAAGTGAATGAATCCGAGCGTCGGCCCGCCGCGCAGTTCGGGATTCAGCACATCGCCGCCGGTCGGGTGCAATTGGACGACGGTGCGGTGGTCGTCGTAAAAGCCCACGAGATGGGCGAATGCATTCATCGCCGGTTCGAGGGATGTGACGGGTTTGCCATCCGCGGCGGTCACGGTGATTTCCATCTTGCGGGCCACGCCTGCCTTGGTGGGAAGATGGTTCCCATTGGTGAAGGCGAGCGCAAACTGGTACCCGCCGGCCGCCGAGGTGAATCGATTCCCCTTGTCCTCGATGGCGGACGCTTTTCCGGGCGAGGCCAGATCGACGAATGGCAGTTCCTGGACGCCCGTGGCTGCGGGCAAGATGTCGGCCCAGAGCCGGTAGGCTGCGGTCTTTTTCGGGGTGAAGGAGAACGTGTATTCGCCCGGGGTCTTCGTCCGGGCGGGAATCACGTGATGGAAATCGCCGAGGCCCGGCTCTTCGATCAGCAGGCGGATTCGCTCCGCATGCATGACCACCAGATCGTCGTCGGTGAGGGGTGATCGGTTGGCTTTCGCGATGCGGACCTTCACGTCGATCGTCTTTCCAGCCTCGATGGGCGCGCTGGCCTTTGCCGTCATGCGAACGGTGGGCTCGCCCGGTTTCATGTAGATGAAACTGTATGGGATGCGCCGGGTGATCAGTGCCGCCCCGCAAGTCGCGCAGGGCGTCTTTGCATTTTCAGACAGGAAATCGGAGTGCATCGGGCAGAGGAAGATGTCCGCGCCGACCACCTTCGGGCCGAAATGCCGCGCCATGCCGTCGAGAATAGTCCGCAGGCTGGAGAGGGCGGACTTCGCGCCCACGGGGTTGCCCTGCTGCGCACCGGTCGCGATGGCGTTCACCGAGATGAATGCGCGCTGAACCTGCGACTGCGTGTGAGCGATGGCTTGCTCGTCGGCCAGGAAGTTGGCAAGCGCGCGCAGCGAGGGGCTGCAGTAGGAGATCTGCACCGGGATTTCCGGCAGGCGGTTTTCCTCGAGGAGTTGCTCCACGTTCTTCGTGGCGAGGCGAATGACGTTCCAGGACTCGGCTGCAGTCTTTGGATTCAGGATGCTGCCGGGGATTGCAACGTCCGCCCGGACGATACCGGCGAGCGACGCGATGGCGAGGAGTGCGAGGGCAAACAGGCGGGGGGAGACGGGTCGCATGGACGCACTATTCGGCATCCTGTTGATCGTGACAAGCATGACGCGGAACTCCGACCTGGCTTTTCTGTGGTCCCCCGGACTTCAACGAGGATCACATTCCCCTGAAGCCTGACTGAACCACGCGCGGCGACGGAACGAAGACAGCGCCGCGTGCGGAAATAACGCGAAGTTTCGGTTGAGGCGAAAGCGTCGTGCGATGATACTGCGTGAAATTTAGCGCGGGCCGCTGGGCCCGTGTTCTCACTGTCGTTCTGCAGAAATTCAGCCTCTCCCCATGTCACCGACCCGAAACATCCTGCCAGCGCTTGCCTCGGTCCTCATCGTCGCTCACGCGCACGTCCAAGCCGCAATTCCGACGATTGCGCTCAAGCCCATATGCCTTCAACAAATCCACGCTCCCACCGAGATCGTGACAGCGCGAGATGGCAGTGGTCGCCTGTTTGTCTGCGATCAGGTGGGGAAGATATACATCATTCAAGGTGGCATGTTGCTGCCCACGCCTTTTCTCAACATTGCCAACCCGGGGAACACCCCGCCGGATAATGGCCCAGGGCCGGTGATCGGGGTAGGAACAGGGTACACCGAACGTGGTCTGCTCGGCCTCGCGTTCCATCCTGGTTTTGCGAATATGTCCTCTCCCGGTTACCGGAAGTTTTACGTGAATTATTCGGCTCCCAGCACTCAGGCGACCCTGAACCCTGTCGGCGCGGGCGGCACCACAAACAACGTCACTGTGATCGCGGAGTACCAGGTGTCGCTCACGGATCCCAATATGGCGGATCCGGGGAGTGGAAGGATCGTTCTGACATACGGGCAGCCGCAGTTTAATCACAACGGCGGACATATCGAGTTTGGGCCCGATGAACTCCTTTACATCGCCTCGGGAGACGGGGGCGGGTCCATGGATAATCAGCTCGGACACACGGAGGGCGTGACAACGCAGCCCGCCGCGCCGAACCAGAGGGTCACCGGCGGCCTGGGCAACGGCCAGGATCGCCGCACGCTGCTCGGCAAGATCCTGCGCATCGATCCCCTCGGCACCAATGGACCCGGTGGCACATACGGCATTCCCGCGGCTAATCCGTTTGTCGGGCAGACGCAGGATTTTGTGGACAACAGCCTGGACGGACCGATGCGCGGCGAGATTTTTGCCTACGGTCTGCGGAATCCGTGGAAGTTCTCCTTCGATTCCAGCTTCGGCGGTGCCCCGAGGCTGATTTGCGCGGATGTCGGTCAGGGTGATGTGGAGGAGATCGACTTCATTGTGAGCGGCGGCAACTACGGATGGCGCATCAAGGAGGGAAGCGTGGATTTTGACACCCCGAATGCGTACCTGCCCGTGCCGACCGGGATCGGCTTGCCGCCGGTCATCGGACCGATCGCCGAGTATGCGCATCCGACTGCTACGCTGACCGGCACAGGACCGATGCCGAAACTCGGCACCTCAATCACCGGCGGTTACGTGTATCGCGGCAGCGCCATCCCTGCGCTGCAGGGCAAGTATTTGTGCGCTGACTACGCTCTCAACGGCATTGGCAGCGGCGGAGGCATCTTCATCGGTGTCGAAGAAACTTCGCCGGGCGTTTACAGCACCCCGGCGCAGGTGACGGTGGTCAATCCACTGCCGACTGTGGCCCGGATATACACTTTTGGCGTGGATGAGGCCGGTGAGATGTATGTCGGAACCAAGACAACCGCCGGTGTGCTCTCGCTCGATCCGCCCACCACTGGCCGGCCTGCGGGAGGCATCTACAAGATTGTCAAAGCCACTTACACGAGCGCGCTGCCGGCCGCCAAGGACAACACGATTTTTTCGGAGGAGGTTCCGGCGACGAACACCTATCTCAGCGATGCGCTCGGGTATCTTTACTCGGGCAGGACAGGAGGCGTCAGCAACTCCGTGGATTTCCGCCGGGCGCTGATCGCGTTCAACGTTGCCGCGGGGATCCCTGCGGGTGCCGTGATCCAATCCGCCCAACTCCAACTCCGCGTGATGAAGATTGGCCCGACCGCCGGGGGAACGGCGATGTCCATCAAGCGCCTGACCCAGGACTGGGGCGAGGGCACCTCGGTGAACGCTGTGGACAAAGGGACTGGGGCTCCCGCGACGATCGGGGACGCGACTTGGAACCGCAGATTTTTCAACACGCATTCCTGGACGGGCGGCGGCACTTACAGCGGGACCACTTCCGCGAGCGCAACTGTTCCCGTTTCGGTACCCCTGGGCGGTGTGATGATGACATGGGGATCGACTGCCGCAATGGTGAGCGATGTACAAGCCTGGCTCAACACCCCGGCGACCAGCTATGGCTGGATCCTCCTGGGCGACGAAGCCAACGACACGACCGCCTGCCAGTTCGCCAGCATCCAGAAAGGCCCGACGCCGCCAGCATTGATCGTGACGTACAACGCGGCCCCGCAGCCAACCCACTTCGAGGCATGGATCGCCCAATATTTCCCGGCCAATCTTGTCGGCCAGTATGTCGATCCCAATGGCGATCTTGATGGCGACGGCATCAAGAACCAGGTCGAATACTCGTACGGCTTCTCGCCCGTCGCGGCGAACCCGGCGGACGCCGGCTTGCAGATCTCCTCGGCGGAGGATGGTCCGAACACCGTGTTCACGATCACATTTCGCCGCGATCCGCTGGCAACCGACCTCACCTATGCCCTCGAGACAAGCAGTGATCTGGTGAACTGGAGCGTACCGCCGATCGTGCAGAGCGCCGGCGGCGCCGATTCGACAGGGTCAGGAGTGATTTCTGACAGTGACATCATCGGGGAGGAGCCCATGAGGCTCGTGACGGCGCGGGAGACCGGGTGATTTCGACGAGCACGTCGCCGCGCTGGATCACTACGATCGC
>JBEBGK010000928.1:0-2110 GCA_040081515.1 Chthoniobacteraceae bacterium | reverse complement strand
CCGCGATCGCGCTCCAGCGCCGGGCGCGCGCGGAGAACCGCAGGCTGTCGGTCGTCACGCGCGCGGGCGAGGTGCTCACCGCCGAGGGGCTTCTGACCGGCGGCGCGGGCGGCGACACCGGCGCCTCCGTCCTCCAGCGCAAGAACCACACTGCGGCCCTCGAGGAGGAGATCACGAGGCAGCGCGAAACCGTCGGGGCGATGACCTCTCGGAGAAATGCGATTCTTTCGCAGGTCGAATCCTCGCAGGCCGCGGTCGCCGAGGCCCGCGATGGCAAACAGGAGGCCGCGGTCCGCCTCAGCACGCTGAAGGGCCAGCTTCAGATGATCGAGACCCACCTCGCGGAGGCCACGCGGAAGCGCGAGAGCCTCGACTGGGAGAAGCAGACCGCTGAGGCGCGTCGCGTCGAAGCCGCTGCGCAGATCGAGCAGTTCGAGGCCGGAGTCCGCGAGGCGATGCAGTCCTTCGAGTCCGTGCTGCTCCGCCGGAACGACGGGCAGGCCATGCTCGAAACCCTTCGCGCGCGGGAGAACGAGATCGCCTCGGAACTCAATGAACTGAAGATCAAGGTCGCCACCGAGCGGAGCCGGCATTCCTCGCTGCACAACCAGCGGCAGCCGATGGAGGCCCGTATCCAGGAACTCCGCGATCTCATCGAGCAGCGGCGAAGCGACATCCAGTCGTACGAGGAGCGCGCGGCCGCGCTCGAAGCCGAGAAGTCGGAGATCGAGGCGAGCGTCGCCCGCCTGCGCGAGAGCATCGCGGATGCGGAGCGGCACGTCGCCACCGTGCAGGAGGAGCGCGCCTGCCTCGTCGCGGCCGCGGAGGAAATGGCCGAGAAACTCCGCGTGCTGCGGCGCGAGCAGTCCCACTGCGTCGAGCAACGCGGCGCGATCGAAGTCCGCGCGACGCAACTCGAGCTGAAGGCGGACGCCATCGGCGACCACATCCAGAAGCGCTACCAGCTGGGTCTCGCGGAGTTCACGCCGGACGGATACGCGCTCGCCCTTTGCATGCGCGAGATCGGCAAGCGCATCCGGAAGTTCGAGACGCAGGTCGAGCCCGGCGCCGAGGCCCCGGAGCCCGTCGCGGCGGAGGCCGAGGAGGAGGCTCCTGTGGACGAGCAGGCCGGGTCGGTGGACTGGCTGCGGATCGAGTCGATCGTGAAGGAACTCGACACCCGGCTCTCCGCGATGGGGCCGGTGAACATCGACGCGATCGCGGAGTTCGACGAGCTCGAGCAGCGGCACAACTTCCTCGAGCAGCAGATTGCCGACACGATCGCCGCGAAGGACGAGCTCCTTTCCGTGATCAACAAGATCAACATCACCACCAAGGCGCTGTTCGCGGATACCTTCGAGAAAGTCCGCGTGAACTTCCAGGAGATGTTCCGCGAGCTCTTCGGCGGCGGCCAGTCGAACCTCATTCTCGTGGACGAGGCCGACCCGCTCGAGAGCGGCATCGACATCATCGCCCGCCCGCCGGGCAAGCAGCTCCAGACCATCTCGCTGCTCTCCGGCGGCGAAAGGACCATGACGGCGGTGGCGCTCCTTTTCTCCATCTACATGGTGAAGCCCTCCCCGTTCTGCGTGCTCGATGAAATGGACGCCCCGCTCGACGAATCGAACATCAGCCGGTTCATCAAGATTCTCGATCGATTCGTGTCGCAGAGCCAGTTCGTGGTCATCAGCCACAACAAGCGCACCATCGCGCGGGCCGATGCGCTCTATGGCGTCACCATGGAGGAGCACGGCGTGTCGAAGCTCGTCGGGGTCAAATTCCGTTCCCGGGAAGACGCCCATGAGGGGCGGGACATTCTCGGCTCCGACAACCCGACGCCCGTACCGAGCATCGCGGAGAGCTTTGGGAAGCGCGGCAATCTCCACACTGAAGACGTCGAATCCGCCAACGGTGCCGCCTGATCCTTCTGCCAACCGGGGCGTCGCGTTCCCGATGACTCGACGCGCCCTTTTGTCCGTTCCGAAAAACTCGCGCCCATGATCGATACCGCAGAAATTCGCAACGCCGTCCGGGACGTGCCGGACTTCCCGAAACCGGGAGTCATCTTCAAGGACATCACGCCGCTCCTCGCGGACGGCCGGGTTTTCCA
>JBEBGK010000927.1:0-2110 GCA_040081515.1 Chthoniobacteraceae bacterium | reverse complement strand
TGTCCAACGTCACCGGGCCGGAGCCAGCGACGACTCCGGAGACGGTTCCAAAGTCGGTGGCTTCTTTGGAATGCTCGGTCTTCGGCGCTTGCGCCGGGCCGCTCACCAGGCCACTGGCCGTGTTCACTTTCACCTTCGAAGTGTCGTCGTCAGTCCAGAATGCAACCCGTCCCGAAGTCGGATCGTCTGGCCGGCCAGGTTGGCCGGTCGCACCGATCTTGTTCACAGTGAGGAACTTCGTGGCCTCACTTGCCGGGCCGCTCGCAGGCAGGCCCGGGGCTGGCGGCTGAATCCGGGCACCGTGATTGATGAAGCCTTCAAACTCCACGACATCCGGCGAAAGGACGGGCTTGTCTCCGAGTGCGGTGACCATCGGCGTCGCGGGAGTCTTGGGAAATGCGGTGGGGCCATCCGCATTCTTCTCCCCGAGTTCCCTTCTCGCGGCGATTTCAGTTCCGCTGATGGTTGCGATTCGATCCAGTGTCTCCGCCGCCTCACCGCGCCCATTCGCAGCTACGCCTTTGATGCCCTTCCGCGGTGCCATGTCATAGAAGTCCGTCACGTTGCCAAAACCGAGACCGAGGGAAGTGGTTGTCGGCTTGTCGCGCCCGTCGCGCGCAAGACCATCGGTGCCACTGTCCATCTTCGCCCCCGGCTTCGCGTCTGCGACGCTGAGTTCCCGCTGCGCCAGACCGAGCGCGACTTGCGAATCGCTCGCCGTGGTCGCGCGGGCGAAACGGCGATTAGACTCCGGCTTTCCTGGCGAGGGTGCGTCCGTCGAGGTCGGTGCCGTCGTCGGTTGCGGTCCCGCAGCGCCCGCAATGCCACCGGTGAACCGCAAAGTTCCGCCGGTGATCGTCGTGCCAGCCGTGTAGTCATTGGCGGAATCGGACAGGACAACCGTGCCCGCGCCCGACTTGCTCAGAGCACCCGCAGTTGCAGCGGAGAGATCTTCTACGAACTGCGATTTGCCATTGAGGTCGAGCGTGCCCCCTTTTCCAGCAACGTCCGCCAATGCCGGAAGCCCGGCGCCACCCGGCTGCAATCCAGACACATCGAGATACGCTTTCCGCTTCATCTCCTCGGCGGCGCGCGGAGGGGTCGCGTCAGCCGGTCTGTTTGTCTCCGCCCATCCGCGCTGGGCCACCTGCGATTCCCGATTCGCAACCGGTTTATCTTTTGGCGCTGCGAGCGAGGAAAAGGCGACGGGGTTCGTCTGATCGAGCGCCTCGCGAGTCGCAGGGGTTGCGGCGGTCGGATCTGAAATCACTCCACCATCGGAAACACTGAGTTTGTCCGCGCCCGAGGCTCCGCCGCCTCCCGCTTGCGCGACCGATGTTCTATTCACGTTGCCCGCATCCCCTTTACCTGCGAAAGCCCCGTCCGGAAGTGCCCCAATTCCAGCATCAAAGTCCGACGTCGAAACTTCGGCAACGGCCTTGGGAAGATAGAGCGCTCCGGTGCCGACTGCCCCTCCCTTCCTCGTGTTGCCCGCGTCTCCCTGCAACTCATTCGCAGCGGGCTGGGCACTGGCGAGGCCTCCCCTGGATGCGGTTGTGCTTCGATCGAAGCGCGTCTCGAGGCGAGGCGTATCCCAATTCGATCCCGCGACAAGGGCCTGGCCACTCGTTGCGAGTTTCGGGCGACTATCACCGGCGCGCCGTTCTCCATCAGCAGTGCGAAGCTGGCGCGTTGCCTCGGATGCTTTCCTCGACTCACCGTCCGAGCTAAAAAGGTAGTAAGAGCGGTTTGCCTCTTCGGAGTCGCGTTCGCCCGTGTCCGACCGGAAGTACCGAATCAACGCCGGCTGCGATTCCCACTCAGCCCCACGGGGGTTACCCATTCCTGACGCCCCGGCGACGCTCGCCCTCCGCAACGCAAAGCCATTCACATACATCGCACCGCCGATCAGCGCCATGAGCGACGCGGCGAGCCCGAGCGGCACGGCCCATTTCCAATCGCGACGCGGCTTCACGATCACCGGCCCGTGTTTTGTCCCGCCCTTGAAATGCGCGAGCAGCCGCGTGCGGCGTTCATCCGAGAGCCGCGCGGGAACGGGTGGCGCGGGATGTTCCGGAATCGCGCTCGCCTCGCACTGCTGATGGAGAAC